>JBNNDZ010000482.1:0-23544 GCA_050285865.1 Puniceicoccales bacterium | reverse complement strand
CCTCATCAAGGCGATACACCATACCTTTACGGCCACCGGCAAGGTAAAGCGTGTCGTTATTCGCACGCACGGCGACGGGTTTATCGAGGTCGCCATGTTGTCCAGCTTTTACCTCGGGCCAGACGGCATCGACGGTCCACTTACCCGTTTCGTAGTCCACGCGAAAGCGCGTCAGCCAGTCGCCTTGCGTCGGCAGGTAAATCAAATTGGGATCGGCGGGATCGACCGCATAGCCGTTGTTAGCCTTGGTCTGGTAGGAGGGGTAATCGCCGATGAATTCACCCGTGTCGGCGTCCCATTCCGAAGCGCGGTTAGGGCCTGCGTTTTCAACGACGATAAGTCGGCTACGGCCATCGGCGTCGCGCCAGGTTGCGAGCTTACCCGGTGCCATGAAGGTCTCTGGATCGTAACTGCCCGGTGTTTGTCGGGGCAGGTTCCCGAAAGTGCGTGTGATGTTGCCAGTTTGGTCGAGTTGGTAAATCCGGTTCGCCGTGGCATCGCTCAGGTAAATGCGCCCCTTGCTATCGAGCTCCAGGTCGATGGGTTCGATGCTGTTCGGAATGATAAATAGTTGCTGCCATTTGCCCTCCGGTAAACCGTCTTGCAGAGCAATTTTGCCAATGGCCCAAGGCCCACCAGCATCGGTTTGATTCAGCGTGTAGAGCGCGTTGCTATGGATGACGACTCCCTGTGGGTAGGGCACGTCCACGGTCGCAAGTTTGGTTCCATCGGCACCGGCGTAAACCGTGAGCTCGTTGATGAACTCTTCGTCACTTTCGGTGAACTTTCCGTATTTGTGATGCCTGTTCGTCGGGACGCTTTCGTTAAATTTTCCGCGTTCGGTGACGTAAACGAAGCTCTGACCAGTCGTTGGGTTTTTCCAGGCGTCCATGCCCGTAACTTTGCCGTTGGTGATGGTGACGTTTTTCCGGTAAGCGCCGCTGTCGCGGCCAAATGGCTTTTGGTCAGTACGGTAGATGAAACGGGGACCGCCTTCTTCGCCAGCGGCCCAGACGGTTTCGCCATCGGTTGCGACTGAGAAGCCGCCCGCGGCACCACCGGATTTGAACGAGTCGACAAACTGATCGTAGCCCAACGGCTTGTTGAGATCGAACATCGGCGCGTTCAGGCCATTTTCCAAATACTTGTAATAAAAAACCGCGACACCGTTTGGGCCGACGTCCACATCGGCCAGTGGTTGATTGACGGGATCGCCTTTGAACAGCAATGGCTTTTTCCAATGTTCGGGGTCTTGCGGATCGGGTAGCCAGGGGGAAACGCCACCAGTAAATTTAGCTGTGATGGCGTGCCACTCTTCGTCGATATCCCAGAACTCGGCTGGAGCGTAGATGCCTTTCACGCCATAATTTCCTGGTGGAACTGGCATGTAGTTATCGTCGAGTCCGTTCCAGGTTTCAGTGAATCGGCCCTGATTCTTGGCGGTCACCGTGCGTGGTTGTCCGGCGATAAATGTGCTGACTATCCAGTCCGGATTATCCGGAGCAGTGATCGCCAGGGTAACGAGATAGGTTTGCGGCAGCGTGCCCACGGCGGGAAGCTGATAGCTAATCGGAACGCCGGTTTCTTCGTTGTTCGCGAACGCTGAGGGTAGGGCTAACAACAGGGCTGCCAGTAGAAAGCGTAAAGGGGGGTAACCGCTCATATGGTTAACGGTATATGTCTTATATAATAGATCAACGCCATGAATAGAGTCTATTGAGTGTCTCCGGCGTGGTTGAATTTACTTATTGATGACGGGTTCGATGAGGTCGGCGGCAATGCTTGTACCAGGTGAGCCAGTGGACGCATCCACGATTTGTTTTACCAGGCCGTCGGCGACGGATTTCAGGCAAAGGCCGATATAGTGCGGGCCATGCGGCATGGGAAAGGCTAGGGGCACATTACTGTGACTAATGATTTTAAGCTCGGGGTCCAAGGCGGATTGCTCCTCCACCAGTGCCGAGTGCAGGGTGACGAGATTGTTATCGGGAAATACGAGCACGGCGTCGGGGTGGCTGCGCCGGGATTTGAGTAAGGATCGGTAGGCGCGTAAAATTTTTATACGTTCCGTTTCCCGGCTCAGGCTGCCGCTGTCGATGATGTGAAACCACGCCTCTTGTGTGTTGAGGCCGGCTTTGGTGCAGAGATTCTGCACGATGGAAAATGATTCGCTCTGGCTACGCTTGCGTTGACGTTCGCTCGTCGTGAGCAGTGATGGCGAACTGATGAATGCAATGTTTCGCAGGCTGTTGCGGGCGCAGTATTCGAGTGTGCGTTTGAGGAATTCCCGGTTGGGGAAATAGACATTTGTGCCGTCGGGGGCACCGCCGAATTTTACGACCGGCAGCGGCAGCTTTTGCAGCGACTTGGTCATTCGGGAATTCGCCATGATGGCCACCAGCGCCTGAATCTGCTGGTTCTCCACCGCTGCGGAAACCTCGGGGAGGATATGGTTTTTGGCCTCGTCGAGTTCGCGCGGATCAAGCCAAGTGTGAAGCTTGAGTCCTTTGGCATTCAGCGCTTGATAAAGCAATCGGTGAAGCTGAATGGCGTAACCGTGGCGTGGGTTTGAAATGATGTCGCTGCCGTAGTAGACGCCGACAGTGTGTAGCTTGCGCTTGGTCTCTGCGACAAACGTGCCTACGCCTTTATGACGAACGAGCAGGCCCTCTTTGACCAAGGGTGTGAGCGCGCGGTGGACGGTGAAATAATTCGAGTCCCACAGTCGTGCGATTTCCTGCATTGAGGGCAGGGCGGTGCCGGCGGCTATTTCGCCGCCGACAACCTTCTCGCGCATAAAATTCCGTATGGCCCCTTCCTTGGGTATCTCATTTTTCCGGGCAAGGGAGGGACGGAGTGTCTTCAGGGGTATAGGCATGCTTGGGGCCGGTCTTACTCCGGCTGATCGGTGCGGAAGGGAACCATCGGCAGGCCTGCTTCATTGTAGAGCGGCGCTTCCGGATTGTCGGCCCAGGCATAGCGCACGGCAAGCGGTGTCTCGATCGATTCAGCGCTAACGCGGACGGTGTCACCATCGATCACTGCATTGGCCCAGACGAACTCGCCCCCTTCGCCGCGAATTGAAAAGCCGCCAATTTCGGGTGTGACGCTGGTCAGGCCATCGGCGTGGTCGAAATGTAGAACGGCCACATTGTCTTCGATTTCCATTTCAGTGAAGGTTGGTCCGTTGAAAACGACGTCCATGTCGTAGGCCATGGATTCGGCTGCCAATGCGAGGCGTTTGCCGACGTCTTGCTTGTTTTTCGGGTGGATGTCCCTTGCGTCGCCGATGTCAATGGTGACGGCTAAGCCGGTTGCCGGATCGTTGGCGGCGGTCATGGCCTGTGCTTCACGGAGTTCCGCCCATTGGCTATCCGCGGGCTCGGCCTTGCGGCTTCTGTAGTTGGCCAATTGCACGATGAGGAATGTAAACTCGTCCTGTCCCCAGCGCTCACGCCAGTCGGCGATCATGGTTGGGAGTAGCGTGCGGTATTGTTCTGCCCGGCTGGCGTTGGACTCGCCCTGATACCAGATGGCTCCGCGTACGCCGAACGGAATCAGTGGTGCGATCATTTGATTGTAAAGCACGCTGGGGATGTTGGGGCTGATTGGGTTGCGCGGCTTGGTCGGTAGTTCAAACTGCTTTTGAATTCTCCAGTTGCCTGCGAGTGAAATGCGTTCCTCAGGGGCGGCACCGGCGGGAGCGATGTACATCATGTCCGGTTCGGTACCACGCAGGCCGCCGTGGCCAGAGGTGTCGATGATACGGATCGCGATGATGTTTTTGCCGACTTTTACCAGATTGCCTGGCACGGTGTATTCGCGTGGGACATCCCAATTGCTGGTGTCGTTTGCGCGGGCGTTGCCACTGGCACCGACTTGTTGGCCATTGAACCAGGTTGTATCAATTTCATCGATTGAGCCGGGGCGAAGTTCGAGATCACGGCCGGCCCAGGACTCGGGCACATCAATCGTCATGCGGTACCAGACAATGCCATCCATTTTAGGGAAAACGGACGCCTTCCAGTTGCCGGGTGCTTCGACGATTGGCCAGTCAGAGTCATCTCGGGCGGGATCAGCCCAGGTTGCTGCAATTTCGTAGTCGTCTTCGAGTTCGAACATCTCGTCTTTGGCGACCTGAACCTCAGCACGCGCAGCCTCGTATTCAGCAAGCCTCTTTGCCATTTTTTCGTCCATGTTGGGCAGCTCAGCAATACGGCTGGAAAATTCGGGCAGGTGGGCTTGTAGGGCTTCGGCGCTCGTCCATGCCTCTGCGACGGTGCCCCCCCAGTTGGTGCTGATCAGACCAATAGGGCAGTCCAGATCTTGATGAAGCTTGCGGCCAAAGTAGTATGCGACGGCAGAAAAATTGCCGACGGTTTCTGGCGAACAAACTTCCCAACTACCGCTCAGGTCGGTTTTGGGCTCATAACCGACTTGGTTTTTGACGTCAAAGAATCGGATTGTGGGGTAGTTGGCATTGGCTTTTTCTTCATCGCGGTTTGCCGACTTGTTAACTGACCATTCCATGTTCGACTGACCGGAGCAAATCCACACTTCGCCAACCAGGACGTTATCCAGTGTGATGCTTTCACCGTTGCTACCGGTAACCGTGAATGAGCGGCCAGTGGTATTGGCAGAGTCTGTAGGCAAGGTGAGTTTCCAGCGCCCCGTCTTATCGGCGGTAGTTGAAACGGATTCGTCCGCGAAGGTCACGGTGATGGTTTCGTTCGCGTCGGACCAACCCCATACGGCATTATCCGATTCCTGCTGGAGGACCATGTTTGAGCCAAAGATCGCTGGCAGTTTCAAGGCGAATGCAGTGGATTGGCCCAAAGCCAAGACTAGCAGCGTGAGAACAAATTGCAGGGTGCGCGGGGCCGCGCATGTATGCGGCGAGGTATCGTTATGCATGACAAAATTGTTGTACTAGAATTCTATTAGGTCAAGTCGAAGGAGGCGTGGGATCATTTTATTGAATCCGTATACAGTTATTAGACGGCTGGAGTGTATCGAAATTGTATGTATTGTGTGCAATTAGGCACGACCGTGTACTAGGAGTATCATTCACAATGCGGATTACCCCACTTTTGTAATTGGCTGCTCTGGTGCCGTTTTTCCAAATCCTTGAAACAGTCTTAAGATTACATTTATGAGAAATGCCCATCAAAAGATGCGACTCGCCCTGATGGTGGGAGCTTGTTTGGCCACATCAATTGTTACTGCAGAAACGCAGGTGAAGTCCGGCGAGACGATCGCTTTCCTTGGTGACTCCATTACGGAGCAAGGCGCGAGAAGCTCGAGCGGTTACGTGAATCTGGTCGAGGCGGGGCTCAAGGCCAATGGCATCGAAGTCACGGTGATCCCCGCGGGCCGGAGTGGGCACAAGTCCAACCAGATGCTCGAACGTCTGGAGCGTTCCGTATTGGAGAAAAATCCACAGTGGATGACCCTTAGCTGTGGAGTAAACGATGTGTGGCACCGTGAGCGTGGCGTGAGCCTTGAGGATTATAAGACGAACATCACTGAGATCGTGGATCGCTGTGATGCGGCTGATGTGAACGTCATTATTCTGACAGCGACGCCGATTCGTGAATCGGACAACGAGCTCAACCAAAAGCTGGCCGGTTATAATGAATTTTTGCGCGAGTTGGCAAAGTCGCGTGGCTTGCCACTGGCGGACACCAGTGCGGCCTTTTGGGAAGTGATTGAAGCCAACGCCGAGACGTCCTACTCTAATAATTATCTGACTTCGGACGGGGTGCACATGAACCCGCTTGGCGACTTGGTTATGGCGACGGAAGTGCTCGAAGCATTTGGGTTGGACGATGCTCAGATGGCGACTGCGCGCGAAGGTATGATGCGAAAAAGCGCCCGCATCAATGCCGGTACGAATGTCTCGTTGGAAGACTACCTGACGCTCGTGACCATCGCAAAGGAACGCGAGGAATCCGTGGGGAAACTGCTAAATTTGACCTTGAAGGACGGCGTCCGCACAGAGCTCGATGCGGCAGGTTCGGCTCAATAAATACCTCTTAAGGCTCAAATGTTTTCCGAAAATAGATAACTATTTTCATAATATGGATAAGCATATACTTTTGATCTAAATCCATATCGGGGGCATTCTACGCTCCTATGATTAAATCTTACCCCCTACCTGCCTTCATCCTTTTATCAGTGGCGTCCGCTTACGCGGTCGATGGCACTTGGAACACCCCGACGGGCGACGGCGTTTTTGAGAATTGGTCCAACGCCAGTTTCTGGGAATCCGGGACGGTTGCTTCCGGCACCAATGCGACGGCGTCATTTGAGTATTTCTCGGCTGGCGGCAGCGGCGCTGCTTTCGATGCCTACGTGACTTTGGATACAGATGTCACCATCGGTAATATTTTCGCCGACGGCGAAGGTACAGGCAATGCGCACAATTTCCTTATCGCCGGTCCCAATCGGCTGATTCTCGATACCGACACCGGCTCTGCGCCGCTCATCCACAGTAATCTCGGCAACACGCGCCATCTTACGATTAACGCGGAAATCGCAGGTAACGACGGACTTGACCTGAGTGAGACAAATGCTGGCCCCATCGTTTTGGGTGGAGCCAACAGCTATCAGGGAGAAACGTCTATCATTGAGGGAGAGGTCCATGTGAACAATGGGTTGGCCTTTGGCAGCACCGTGGGGGCGGGATCGGACATTGTTAACCTCAACAGTAATGGTGCCATTCGTCTGCTGGATGGCGTGGTGGCCGGCGCTGGTGAAACGCTGCACGTTTCTGGCAACGGCACAGCTTCTCTATTGGGTGCGTTGCATGCGATGGACGGCGACTCTGCGGAGTGGGCCGGAGATGTCTTCCTGGAAGGCAGCACTCGTGTGGGGACTCAAGGCGGAGCGACACTTGAAATCAGTGGCGCTATTTCTGGCGCATCGAATCGCAGCTTCTCGTTGAGCCATGTCTCGGATGCATTCGAGCAGGGCACGTTGATTCTTTCCGGCGCGAATGATTACGCAGGCGCTACCTTTATCTATCGTGGTAGAATGCAACTGGCGGACGGCGACAACCGCCTGCCGACCACCACGACGGTGCAGCTTGGCCAGGTGAGCACCAATTCCGAGCTCGACCTCAACGGTACGAATCAGTCGCTCGTTGGCATTTACAACAACACCGGTGGCTCGAGCGATCGCACGATCACGAACTCGGACGCCGGAAACGCTTCCGTGCTCACGCTGACCGGATCGACGGACCGCAGTTTCATGTCCGGTGCAAATAATAATACCTTCATCACCGGAAATCTGTCGATCGTTCAAAACGGATCGGGCAACTTTACCCTCGGTGAAACGAATACCTTCACCGGCGATGTGACCGTGAACAACGGCACGGTGACGCTGGCGGACGGTTCGACCATTACCTTCTACATTGAAGGAGACGGTGTGAACAACGGTTTCGACGGCACGGGAGATGTCGACCTGAATGGGATGTTCAGTTTCGACCTGACTGGCGCGGACGACACTGCGGGCAACTCGTGGACCATTGTCGCGTCCAGCCTGACCGAATCTTACGGTGCCAGCTTTGGGGTGCAGGGCTTTACTGATGATGGCAGTGGCCTGTGGAGCTTCGGCAACTACCAGTTCAGTGAAGCTACCGGCATGCTGAGCGTTGTTCCCGAGCCTTCGACTTACGCCTTGCTGATCGGCGCAGTGGCCTTCCTGTTCATTGCTCGCCGCCGTCGTCGCGCATAAGTTTGGATAGCGAATTAATTCCAAAAAGAAAGGGAGCCGAAAACCGGCTCCCTTTTTTGTTTTAAGTTTTTGGTAAGGCTTAGCCGTAAACCGGGCCGTAGTTTTCACAGGCGCGGAAGTCGGCACCTTCCAGATCAGCCGTGCCGAAGGCGCGCCAAGAGCTTGGGCGGAATACGCGGTCTTCGCCGACGTTGTGCATGTAGACTGGAATGCGCAGCATCGAAGCCAGCGTGATGTAAAGGTGTCCAACGTGTCCGTAGGTCATCACGCAGTGGTTCGCACCCCAGTTATTCATGACTTCGTAAGCGGATCGGAAGGCACCTTCGCCGGTGAGAATTGGCGCAAACCAAGTGGTGGGCCAGGTCGGGTTCGTGCGCTGGTCGAGTGCGTCATGAACTTTTTCCGGAAGCTCCACGGTGTAGCCTTCAGCGATTTGCAAGGCCGGGCCGAGACCGCCCACGAGGTTTAGGCGAATCATCGTGGCAGGCATGCCGCCGCGGGTGCGGTAGCGCGTGCTCATGCCGCCGCCGGGGAAATACTCCGTCATCGACGGGTGCCAGGTCGTTGCCTTGAGGCACTTGTCGGCTTCCTCGTCGGAGATTTCCCAGAAGGGCTTCATCGCGGGCTTGCCGTCCGCACCGGTTTGCTCACCGGTGCCATCGAGCGCAGCGGGGCCGGAGTTGATCAAGTGTAGGATGCCGTCGCTGACAAGCTCGTGCGAGAAGGTTTCCCCGCTGGCTTCCTTGATCGCGTCCGTGCTCCAGTAGGTGCGCAGGTCGGCGAAGATTTGCGCGGAATTGGTCAGCAAGTAGCCGAAGAGCATGCCCGCGCCATTGAGTGCGTCGTTCTCGGTCGCCACAATGTAGGGCGCGCGTTTGCCGTTCCAATCGAAGGAGGTGTTGAGGATGGCCTCCATGAAGTCGCCGTTCGGGAAGTGGTCGGTCCACTGGCGCTGACCCTGGAAACCGCCCGCAATGGCGTGGTGCCCGTGGGCCTGTTCACCGTAGCCCATTTCGGCGAGCTTGGGATTGCCGACCATCAAATCGCGTGCGATGAGGGCCATCTTTACGCTGTCTTCCCATTCCCGGTCGAGCTGTTCGCGGCTGCGCTTACTGCCGTCGGCATTGTAGTCATCACCTTCAGGGCAGTTGGCCTTCACCCATTCGAGAGCGCGTTGGTATTCGTCCTGGTCGTAAATGCCTTTGTTCATGCGGCCGATGAACTCGCTCATGTCGATGTCTTCCACGCGCATGCCGAGGTATTTTTCCCAGAAGGCGTAGTCGACCATCGAGCCGGCGATGCCCATGGAAGTGCCGCCCATCGAAAGGTATGCGTGGCCCTTCATCAGCGCAACGGCGAGGCCGCAGCGGGCAAAGTTGAGGAGCTTGTCGGAGACGTCGGCGGGGATTTCGGTCGTGCCGGCGGGCTGGACATCTTGTCCATAAATGCCAAATGCGGGCAGGCCTTTTTGCGTGTGACCTGCCAGCGTGGCGGCCAGGTAAACGGCACCAGGGCGCTCCGTGCCGTTAAAGCCCCAGACGGCTTTTGGTGTGAGCGGATCCATGTCCATCGTTTCCGAGCCGTAGCACCAGCATGGGGTGACGGTCAGTGAAACGCCGACGTTTTCGCGGCGGAATTTTTCCGCACAGGCCGCGCTTTCGCGAACGCCGCCGATGTTGGTGTCTGCAATGACGCAGCGCACGGGCGAGCCGTCCGGATACTTCACATTGCTGGAGATCAAGTCCGCAACGGACTTGGCCATGTTCATGGTTTGGTCCTCAAGGGACTCGCGGACGCCACCGAGGCGGCCGTCAATGCAGGGGCGAATGCCAATGGCTGGGTATGAGTCAACGGGTTTCATAGGGCTACGATTCTATCGAAAAAACTTCTCGCGAAAAAGGGACAAATTTATACATACATGGAGATAATTAAACAGAATCCCTGATGCTGGAAAACCTGTCCATTGAGCTATCTCCCAACGTGAGTAGCTCACGTTACTCGGGGCCACCGCCCAATGTCGGTGGTCGCCGCGGCGTGTTGCTAGCGGGGTTTGAGGTTTGCACGCAGGATTACCAGATCTCGCGGCAGAGTTTTCCTTATTGGACGCTGGAGTTCATCGTGGCGGGGAATGGTCATTATCACTGGAAGTCGGGGGAGTCACCGATTGGGCCCGGGGCTATATTTTGTTACGGCCCTAATCAATTTCATCGTTTTCGCAATGTGAGCGACCAGTCACTGGAGAAATATTTTATCGTACGGCGGGATTTGCAGTTCCCTCGCGAATGGAAACAGGCCGGCTTGGGAGAAGTGCCGATGTGCTTGCGTAGTATCGTTGAGGCGCGGCAAGTTATGGAAAATATGCTTCAGGAGTGCGAGGTGTTCGATAGCCATGCGCTGACGATAGCCAATGCCTTGGAGTCGCAGTTACTTGCGCTTGCGCAGCGCCATAGTCAACCGATGCAGCGCGCGGATTCGCCCTCGCGCCGAGCCTATGATTTAGCGCTGGGTATTGTAATTGAGGAGTTTCGTACGCTGCCGTCATTAGAGGCGCTTGCACTGCGTTCTGGTTATAGCAAGGCGTATTTATGCCGACTGTTTCGCGACTACCGTGGCGACACGCCGTATCAGGTATTATTGCAATATAAGATGCGGCATGCCTGGTTGCTTTTACGTGGTGGGAAGTTGCGGGTGAAATCCGTGGCGCAAGAAGTTGGCTTCACCGATCCACTGCATTTTTCCCGCGTTTTCCGGAAGGTAATTGGATGCTCACCAAGCGAAGTGATGGGCGTGTGATATTGCTCTCATTAAGTTTGGTTTGATGCAATTTGGGCGGACTAGACTGATTGCATACTCTGCGAGACAATATGTGATGAGTTGAATGCTGGTGTTCGGTGTGGATTGTGTAAGTAGTTAAATATGAAATAGAAATGAATGTTTGGGTTGTGTCTTTTCTATTTAATTTAAGGTTTTATGGATACGGATTGGCTAGGGTTGAGGAGGTTGTTTAACATTGCTCCACATGTTTTCCGCGCTCAGGATTAAGTTGTGTTTAGCTCGTTTTACGAGTTATGTTCTTGAAAGCTAATTTGCGTGTTCAATCAATGAGCCGACTTACCCCATACCCCCTCCCAAATAACGATATCCAACACCGCTGCGAACGATCATGCGCTGGCACTCGACAAGGAAAACCGGCGTTTGCCTTGATCATCGCCCTTTCGCTGATGGCGTTCATTGTGCTGTTGTTGACCTCGCTTACGACTTTGCTGCAGGTTGAGCAACAGGCATCCACGTCCATGAATAGCCGCTCGGCGGCGCAGGAGAATGCGGTGCTCGCGCTGCAGATTGCGTTAGGTGAATTGCAGCGTTTTGCCGGCCCCGATCAACGGGTTTCCACCACGGCAGATCTGCTGGCGAGCACGGACATCAACGGCAATCCTACACCTGATCCGCTCTACAGCACTTCGCCTCGTATCAATGTTGCTCCGGGAACGCGTTACTGGACCGGTATTTGGGGCAATGGGCAGCGCGACATTGGCTATGATATGGCCCCCAATGCGATGCCCAGTGACGGAGATCAGGGCATCCGTGGCATGAGCCCTGAATTGCTCACCTGGCTTATCAGTGGCAACGAGAATGCCTCTTATACATTTAATGGCAATGAAGGGGCGGTGTCCTCCGGTTTTCAAGGCACGTTTGGACCCGATTCTTCGGTGAATTTTTCTGATCCAGATACTCCCACGATCGACGGTCATCCAGGGGTGCTGATGGTGGGCGAGGGATCCGTTTGGGATGACAATGGTGATCACCAGGAATGGGTTGTTGCGCCCAAAGTCATGTTGAATGCATCGACTGGACAAGAGGTCGGCAGTTACGCTTGGTGGATTGGCGATGAGGGGGTGAAAGCACGCGTCAATTTGCAAAACAGTTACGTGCGCACCGGTGATCGCAGTGATGAGAAATACAGCTTTTTCATGGCACAGCGCAGCGGAGTGGAATTCATGGATGGTGAGGTCGCCGGTGTGGCGATTGGCTCCGATTACGATCATGAAAACCCGGCGATTGCACGCATGGCCAAAGTTAAGGAGCTAGAGCTTACCGGTGCGAGCGCTAACGCAAAAAGCCGGTTGGGCGATGCCGCAACGCGTCATTTCCATAACCTGACTGCCGACAGTTTCGGCGTGTTGTCCGACACCTATGCGGGTGGCTTGAAAAAGGACCTGACCGCCGACATAATCGATGACTCCGGTAACTTCAGTTATCGGCCTAATGATAGCGACCCGATCTTTGAACCGATTTCGCGCGCCGAAGAAAACCTTCCGACCTGGGGCCACCTCCGCACTTGGGCACGCACGCATCCCGATGATGAAGGTAAGATCGATCATGAGCCCGCTTCCGATGAGAACGCCGGTATTGCTCCGGTGTTGAATTACTTTTCGCTCGGCTTCGATATTCGCGTGAACGGAGGTTTGCTTAACGTGCACATGTATCCGGTGGTCGCGTTGTATAATCCGTATCCCGTTACGATCAGAGCAGCGGATTACGAGGTCGGCTACAAGTTTCCTGAAATCGATGAATCGAACTCGAATACGGTAATTGAAATATTCACTGGTCCTGAGATGTCGGGGACCGCAACAGAGGATGATGATATTCCTTTCACAGTGAAGGCGCTCATCGACCTGACCCAATTCCAGCTTTATCAATCTGGCTTTTCTGTCGTTAACAATGACCCGATCTATTTTACGATCAAGAGCTTGGATTTACCGCCGGGTGAGTCGCACATTTATTACCTGAGCGGAACTAGCAATGGCGCTGTTTATAATCCCGGGATGAATTTGGTGCGCGCGCCCGCAGGGCAGGATGCAAATCCACTTCACTACTGCATGATGCCGGGAAGTGGTACCATACCAATGTCGGCGACGGACGATCGCTACATGGTTGCGATTACCGACATGCGTGAGCGCGAAGTTTACTGGGGTATGCGGAATTATGATTCTGATGGAACGGTAAAAGCAGATGTGATTTTAGCCTCAGTGGACAACGGTGGTTTTGCGAATCCAGATAGTTACATCCACCACTCAAGGGATATTCAGGTTGATGATGTGGGGACGTATCCTAGTGGGCAGATTCATTTTTTGGTCGGGCAGTCTGACCCAGTTATTGATCCCATCACGGGTCAGGTTATCAGTAATGGATCAACCCTTCGTCCGCCCGATGGCATACCTTATAAATACGGTTTCAGGGTTGATACGACTGACACAAGATTTTGGGCCGGTAATACAGAGGGGCCACGATCAGCTATTCGGTATTGCGGTGCTGGAGAGCAGCGAGGAACGTATTCATCGAGCTATCAAGTGGGCATGCCGCAAATCGATCGGATATGGTTACGGCACGCGAATCACCGTGCACCTATCGGCGGGTTGACGACTTCCGAAACCGATGTTCCCTATTATGGCTATGCGATGTCGGCCGGGAATAACGCCTATGGGCTTGCGGTTTCAAACGATATTTCCGGGCGGGACGTAAATATGTTCCCCAAGCCCAAGGAGTATGTTTTGGATATGGCGGGTTCGCCGGATGCAAGCAGTCCCCCTCGACTGGCGGTATTCTTCGATATATTGGAAGATGCCGAGAGACTGCACTCGATGGCGCAATTCCAGCATGTGCCGTTTGCACGATACACGCACATGACGTCGTACCCTTTTGCGAATTCTTATGCCGAGCACCGGATTCCGCGGAGAGAGCTTTACCGTTCAGGATCGATTCCGCAATTGGATGGCGATGACTACGCGCCACTCTACGATTTGTCCTACCTGATGAACCGTGCATTATGGGATCGTTTTTTCATCTCGACGGTGCCATCTGACTATACGCAGGCGCAATTGGATGGTTTTGATCCATTGCCCAACTCCCGTATGACGCCTTTCGCCAGCGAGGAGAACACGAAGCCGGACATCGACGATCTGCGCGGTTCCAGCACCAATAACGATGCTTACGATAAAGCGGCGGCCAACTTACTCAATGCAGGTGCATTCAACATAAACTCCACTTCCGAACAGGCGTGGCGTGCGGTGTTGGCCGGTACCAATGGCCTGCCCCAAAACAGCGACTACGCGAGTAACGGAGACAATGTCGACTCGATCGTTCCGTTCCCCCGTTTTTCGCGCCCGCTAGTCAGCTTAGGCAAGGAGGGGCCATACCATGATTACGATGACACCATGTCGCTTACCACGAATAATGAAACGGACTTCTTGACCGACTTTTACTACGGTAATCGAGGCCTTTACTTGCAGGACACCGAGATCACCACCAATGACAACCCGCAAAACCTGGTCAATGAACTTGCCCGGACCATGGTCGAGCAGGTGCGTATCCGTGGGCCGTTCCTTTCGTTATCCGATTTTGTGAATCGTGCGATGACGGATGATAATTCCGAGGCGCTCGGTATTAAAGGTGCGCTGCAGGCGGCGATCGACGGGATGGAAACTTCTCAGGCGAATCCATCTGACAAATGGCGTTCCATTCGTAATGGCAGTATCAGGACGACTGCGCTTCGTTATAATGGTTATGATCCGATTTATCCGGACTACGATGTGGAGCAATATCTGGGCGGACCGATGAGCGAAGCCAATGGAGCTCAACACAAAGCACCGTATCTCTTCCAGTTTGCCAACGGCCCCAAATACCTGACGCAGGCCGATGTGCTTTCCGCAATTGGGCCATCGCTGGCACCGCGATCGGACACGTTTGTAATCCGTGCTTACGGTGAAACGCAAAATCCGTTGACCGGCGAAGTGGAAGGCCGCGCCTGGTGCGAGGCAACCGTTCAACGAATACCGAACTTTGTTGATGATTCCAATGAGCCTGAATTGTCGCTTACGGATGCATCACTGACCGACACGAATCGCAAGTTTGGTCGTAAGTTCGAGATCGTGGAATTCCGTTGGCTTGATGAGTCTGAGATTTAGTCCCCCTTCACCCTATAAAAATGTTACCTCGAATTCTTGTTTTTTTTCTACTCGGTCTAACCTTGGCAAATGCTCAACTCGAACCGCGTGAGTTTCGGTTGATAACCTCGATTGGCCCAATCCTGGATTTGCGTTATGATTTGGATGGCGAGCCGCAGAGCTTGACCGTGCGGCGGACACTTTCCCAGCCGTACCCAATGCCCGATGGTGCTTTCGATATTTACCATTTGATACCGCCGCCTCCCAACAGCCCCCCAGGTACCAAGCCTGGCCGCAAGGTCATTGCCCGCGTTGATTTCCCGAGTTCCGTTCGCAAAGCGCTTTTAGTGGTAACGAAGAAAGGCCACCGTCAGTACTCAGTGTATGCTTTCGAAGATGATTTCAACGGACATGGTGAGGGTGAGTTAAAAGTTGTAAATATATCGCGCATGCCCGCCGCGCTGAATCTTTTTAATGAGAATTACCTCGTTAATACGGGTGACTCTGAAATTGCCTCGTTTGAAGACGGGCAGACGTTGGTGAAGGTGGCGGTGCATGGGGGCAATGACTGGCGGATTGCTTTCTCCAAGGGGAAGATTGCTAACCCCGGAGTGCGTGCTTACGTCTTTGTATATGACTGGGAGCGGGATCCTTTGCTGCCGACGGACATCCCACCAGAGCCGGCGCTGGTGCGCTTTATGACGGAATCTGCGCCGCTTCCGGATTCCGGTGTTTAATTGCCGGTCGCATGTTGTAGTGCGGGGATCGTGGCGACTGTGTGCGTTTTGTATCCATTGAAGTATGGGATAATATGAGCAGGAATTAAACAATCCTCGTATCGCTTTTTACCAACTCCACTTGAATGAATCACGCCTGCTTTTGCGTAGTGGCGTCATTGCCAGCGCACGCACTGAATCAACGATTTTGCCATTTCTATGAACATTCTCCGCGCAACCTTACTCTGTCTTTGCTTCGCCGCGCTTGGGCGCCTACATGGCGACATTGCCAGCGATTCCCTGTTACCGGTGAATGATGCGCTGACGCCCGCCGTAGCTTATGGCGTTGAGCGGGCGGATGGTCAGCTACTGGTTGCCGTTGCAGTCGAGGGCTATCAACGCGGTGCGTCTGATGTCACGGTGGCAGTGGGTGTCCAGGCGGACTCCGCCGTCGTGCTCGACAGTAAGCAGCACGCCAACCGTACGCCCGGCGCGGAAGCTAATGAGGCTGTTTTTGAATTTATCATTCCGGAGTCGTCACTGATTTCTTCGCCCGACGGATGGGACAAACTCCGGCTCGCATTTGCGGTTGAGTGGGCAGGGGACGGCATTCCGTTCGCACGGTTAAAGCAGCAGTATCGTCAGCTTGGTTACCGTTCTCCCCATGCCGGTCTTGCGAAGGATCCCGCGCAATGGGCTCCGTTGGACCTTGGTCAATTCGAGCGCTTGATGGAAGATCGCAGGCAACAGATTGCCTTTCGTTTTGACCAGCCGATGGATGGCAAGGCGACAATCGTCATTGAGGCACCGGATGGTGCGCGTGTGCGAAATCTGATTTCGGGCCAACCGATGACGGCTGGTATGCACCGGATCGTTTGGGATGGTTTGGATGACAATGGACAAGTGATGCCGCCGGGTGAATATCAGTGGCGCTCGATTTCGCATCCGGGCCTTGAGCCCGTTTACCAGATGGAGTTTGTGGAGGCGAAGGGATCGAACCACGGAACATTCCAGAGTGCGGCAAACAACGGTGAGCTGGTGTTCCTCGGGACGTCGGTCAGCGAAGGCGGGTATCAGGTCATTGTGCTTCAACCCGATGGTGAATTCGTGCGCGGCTTTAATGCGCCGCATGGTGTGGGTTTGAGCCGGATCGAAGTTGCGGCGGATGATCGCTATATTTACGCAGCTTACGATGGCAGCAAATGGGGGACAAAGATCGATAAGACCAAGCCTGATTGGAAGGCAGGGAAGGAGATCGCCCTGGTGCGTTTTGATATCGAGAGCGGCGGCATTGCCGACTTTGGCAAGCGGCAGCAGTGGAAAAAGATTTTCAGCTACGAGGTTGGCCCCGGTTCGGACGGTGCGCGGACCGAGGAATATGCCCTGCGCGGGTTGGCTTTCTTTGAAGGAAGACTTTACCTCGCCAACACGTTTGATGACGTGGTGCATGTGATTGATCCTGCCAGTGGTGAGATCGAGCGCACATTCCCGCTGGAGAATCCGGTCGCTTTGAACGCGAGTGAAAACGAGCTGTTTGCGATCAATGAAGGCGGCGAATTGTTGCGGGTTGACCCCGCCAGCGGCAAGGCATCGCTGGTGGCCAAAGTGGCCGGGCAACCAGTTGGGTTTTGCGTTGGACCTGAAGGGACATTTTACGTGAGTGACCAGCAGGACCAGGTAATCCGCATCCTGAATACACAGGGGAAGGAGCAGGGGATTATCGGTAAGCCCGGTGGCGCGGATCATGGTCCATACGACCCGCTCGAGTTTCACAATCCGGACGGGCTTACCGTGCTCGATGACTGGCTTTGGGTGACCGAGCGCGATCGTTGGGAGCCCAAGCGTTACGTGGCGGTGGACCTTGTTACAGAGGAAGTTGCCCGAGAGTTTTTTGGCCCGACCAATTACGGTGCGCAAGGGGCTGGCTTTGATTATCAGGATGAAAGTTTTTGGATTGGCCAGAATACGTTGTTCAAACTCGATATTGAAAACCAGACCTCCGAACCGCTTGCCCTGCTCGGCGGCATGGGGGGACGGCGGCACACGTTCCATCGTCAAGACGGTCGGACGTTCATCATTACCTCGGGTAAGGCGACGTATATCCAGGAGCTGACTGAGGATGGACTACTGCGGCCACTGGCACTCTTTTCCTCCGGCCATCAATACGCATACAGTGAGAACTGGTTGCCGCCGGAAGCATTCATTGAAGCACTGTTGCGCGATTATCCGGGTATCGGCATCGAGCCTGGCAAGCGTGGCGGCATTCAGCGCATCGACCCGGGAAAGGGGTATGGCATGCTCTGGGTGGATCGCAACGGCGACTCCACGATACAGTCCGAAGAAATTGAATTTGCGACGGAAGCAGACTCGGTCGGTGGCTCGGCATGGAGTCATGATTTTCGTGACCTGACTTTGCGTGTGCCGGGTATGGTGAATGGTGAGTCGGTCGTTGTTGCGATAGAGCCTGAGGGATGGTGGCCCGGTGGTGCACCGAAGTATCCGTCGTTGAATGATGCCGTTAAGAATGCGACACCGACGGAGCCATTTGGCACGCCGCGTAAATCGAGTGCCGTGGACCGCTTTGGTAATTTGATCATCAATACCACGCCGATGACTGCGATTTCTCCCGAGGGGGAAACGTTGTGGACCTATCCGAACAACTGGGTCGGGGTGCATGGTTCGCACAAGGCACCGTTGCCGTCTGTGGGTGAGTTGCAAGGGGCGTTGTTCTTCAGTGGTATGGCGCCGCTGGATGACGAGTCCGATGTATTCCTGCTCAATGGAAACCATGGTCGCGCCTTTGTGATGAGCTCCGATGGCCTTTACATCGATGAGATGTTTCCGGACGTGCGGATGATGACGGATCCCTTTGCGGGCGGAATCGGAATCCTCGGCGGGGAATGCTTTGGTGGTGCGTTTGGCAAATCGGAGAAGACGGGGAAATACTATTTTCAGGGGGGTGGCATCGCATACCGGATTTACGAAGTGGCAGGCTTGAGCGAAACCGTTCGCGACCAGGGTGAGCTGCAGGTGACGGCATCGCAAGTCGAGGCCGCCGAACGAGCCAAAGCACGCCGCGTTGCCGAGGAATCGTTGGACAAGGTGGCGTTGATTCCGACCACGACGAACGCGTTTGAAATCGACGGGCGTGATGGGGAATGGCCTGAAACGTTGACCGCCGAGTGGTCCAGCGATGGCAAGTTTCCGGTGAAGGTACGTGCGGCTTATGACGACGAAAACCTGTATCTTTACTATGTGGTGGAGGATTCGTCGCCTTGGGTGAACCAGGGCAATGACTGGCAGTTGCTCTTCAAAACTGGCGACGGGGTGGACCTGCAATTGGGGGCTGACCCGGGCGCAAAAGCGAACCGCAACGATCCGGTACCCGGAGACATCCGGTTATTCATTGCGCCGAGTTCCAATGGGAACCAGGTTGTGCTCTACCGGCATCGCTCACCGGGTGCGGCTGAAGGCGACGGAGTGGTTTTTCAAAGTCCATGGCGCAGTGAAAAGGTCGACATCGTTCGACGGATTGATTCCGCCAAGGTTGGCGTCCAAAAATACAGCAGACGCTACGAAGTGGAGGCCGCAATTCCACTTGCCGAGCTTGGACTTTCGTCAATCAACGGACAGGCATTGACGGGTGACTTTGGCGTCGTTTACGGCGATGCCGAGGGGAAGGTAAACATCTTCCGCAATTACTGGTCGAATCAGGCGACGGGCCTGGTCAACGACGTCCCGGGCGAAATCATGCTGAATCCTTCGCTGTGGAGCAGCATCACCTTCGAATCAAACTAGGATGATTATGCAATTTTTCTCACAAGCATTTCGCGTCGTAACGTTTACCACCGCAATGGCGGTATGCGTGCAGGCGGCGTCATTGGAGGTGGTCGGTGTGCTGGGTAATTCTGGCGAGGCAGGCGAAACTCTGGTCCGTCTCGGCTCGGAAGGGGTGATTGGCATTGGCGTAGCTTATGATGAATCGGGTACGCTGTGGACCGGTGGCGCGAATAAAGAGATCAAGCGTTACACCGTGGACGGTCGGGAGGTCGGCACGTTTAAGGCGGGTAGAATGGGCGGGCGCAACAGCCGTGATAAGATCGTGCTCGTCGGTGACTCATTGGTGATGAAGCTCGACGACCGCGTTTTTCAATTGCCGGTCAATGCCGAGCCGGGGTCGGAGGCAAAGGAGTTTCCGTTTCGCGCGAACCGCATTGCTTTCAATGCGCGCGATGGTTGGGTGTTGGCTGCGCGCGGAAATGAAATTTTCAAGTTCAACCTAGATGGCGCGGTGGAGAGCGTGGCGGATGTTGCGGAAGATGTGGCAGACATTGAGTGGGGCCCTGATGGCGAAATTTATTATCAGCAAAAGCACGATTTGTTTCGCCTCGATGCGCCGGATGAAAAGCTCGATAAGCCCGGAGAGAAATTTCAATGGCTCAATGGTGCCTGGTACGGCAATGCCTGGCATGGCACGATTCGTCGTTATGATGACGCCTTGAAGGCTGATCCCGGCGTCGTATTGGGCGGAAATTCCGGTTCGTTCATCGGCTACGTGCCGGGGAACTACGAGCTCTTGAATGGCCAGGGAATGACTTACCTTGGCGATAACATATATGCCGTGTCCGGTTATACAGGGACGCTGCATTTGCTGGAGTGGGACCCCATTTCGGAGCGCTTTGAGGTGGTGCGCCGTATTGGTGCCACGCGCACTTGCAAGGCGCTGGCGCTTGATAGCGCGGGCCGTGTCTGGTATCACGGTGGTGTGTGGGAATGGAGCGATGGGCCCGACTCACCGTTGAAGCACGGCATTCCGCATGCGGGCTCACCGGCCGCAGTAAAGGAGCAGGGCAATGAGCCGAACGCGGCCATGGTTTTTGATAACGACATGATGGTCGCCGTCGGCCCACACAACCAAGATAAGGGAATCGTTTTTTCAGGTGAATTAACTGGGCCCGCGCGCCGTACTTACATCACCGATACGATGAAAGACTATGTGGCGATGGCCCCGGTGAAGCTTGATCGACGCGAGGCGGTGTTGGCACTGAATGCGCAGGGTGTCGGCAAACTGCATTCGATTTCGCGGGGCAATGGCCGACATCAGGGCGAGCTGGGCGACGTGAAACTTGAGGCCAAGAAGCCGATCAGCAACCTGACTTCAATCGCGGCGGCGGATGATGTTTTGTGGGTAGCGGCAGACGGCGCGGTGATTCAGTTTAATCGAAATGACCAACGCTGGCAGGAGGCTCAACGTTGGAACGGCTGGCGCAATGACGACTTTGGTAAGTTTGGCAGTCGCTTGTTTTTGTCTGCGAGTGATGGGCGTGTCTGGGTGTCGGATACCGATCGCAATCGAATCCTGGTGCTCGATACCGCGACGGGAAAACTGACACCGCTATCCGGTGCGGGTGAGACCGATACCGTGGGCGATGCGTTTGGGCTGTTCGATGGCCCCGAGGTGATTGCTGCCAATGGAACCCGCGCCGTGGTTTACGACGCGGGAAACGAGCGGATCGTCAAGCTGGAGTTGGTGCCTTAACCGGCAGGATGTAGTCGCCGCTTTCGATCTGTTCGCCCGTTAAATCGGTGCGGGCGATACGGAGGAAGAAGCCCCACGCGATGCCATTGGCGACATCCATGCCGACGCACATTTCGTGGTTGCCGGCGGGTAGCTCTCGTGTGCGCGACGCCTTGTCGGGCACGCAGGGGTTCACGCCGTTGGGATCGGAGAACAGTGCTTCGCCGTTGATCCACATGGCAAAGGGACCATCGTAGCCCATCTTGAAATCAAGCGTCATCGGCTCGCTCAAGTGCAGGGTCTGGAAGAAGTAGGCGAAACCGGTCTTTCTACTCCAGTTGTCGTGCTCGTTCACAAAGCCATCGGATCCGTAAGTTTTGTTTTCCGTTGGCAGGTCCGCCGGTGGCGGTGGGATGCCGGGGCCATTGCGCTCAATTTGTTGTGGCTCGGAGAGCTTCCATTCCGTGAAGAAGGTTGTGCTGGCCGTGGGCTCGCTGATCCAGATGGGGCCGAAGACAGGCACCGGGAGGTCATGCTCGTTGACAATGTTGCAATACGGCGTGGTGCCATGTCCGTAGGACAGCTGGCAGGAGCTTACGTAGATGCTCACAGCCGGGAAAAGGTCGAGTAATACCGTGTTGCCGGAGAGGGTGATCTTGTAAATCAGAGGCAACTCTTTGCCGTATTGATCGATCAGGGCAAAGCCGTGCGGTCGACCCTCGGACTTCAGTTCATTGGCGTGTTTGAAGTGAACTGCATAGCGGCAGATACCGTCGCCGGAATCGACCTTCTCGACGAAGTCAACTTGAGGTGAGCGCAAAGCCGGTGCCTGTGGGTCGATCATGCCGTGGGCGACTGTGGCGAGTCGTTTTCCCAAGCGCGGGAAACCGGTCGAACCAATGTGGATCATGTCGTCCATCGGCAAGTCAATGGAGGCGACGAGCTGAAGGTTGGGGATGACATCGGGCAGGTGCTGCTGTTGGTCTTGGATGGAATTCCAGGCGATCGTATTTTGGGAGCCATACACGCGGCCAATTTGCACGATGACCCATGGGAGCTCCGGCGCATTGAGATCGCGGCGGCTGGCGGCAACCAACGCCTGCATGCGTTCGGTGTAGACGGCGCTGGGCTCATCACTGGTGTCGGATTCACCCTGGTACCAGAGCATGCCGGTTACTGGCTGTCCTGTCTGGCGGACCGATTCCACCATGGACCAATACAGTGAGTCGCCCTCGAGCTCGGCGCGTTCAGGGCTCCACTGTGCCATTGAGGTGCCACCGTGGGCGGTCGCGATCAGACCTTGGGGAACGCCGGTTCGATCAATCATCTCGCGGGCAAAATAGATCCCGGCGCTGACTCCGGTCGGGGCGCTTTTCCGGTAGCTTTCACCTTCTGCATCTGTAAATTGTGCGCCGAGGTTGTGGCAAGGGTCGGGGGACTCCTGACGGATGTGCAGGGGGTCTTCAGCCAGTCGCCAGACGCGGCGCATGGAAAATACCTGAACGAGCGGATGCGGCTCTGCGGGTTGAGACATCGAGCCGACGCCCTGCATATTACTTTGTCCCGCAAGCACCCACACGTCGCCGCAGAAGAAGGGGCTGATTTCCACGTTATCGAGGCCTTGCGTGATCGTAAGCGTGTAGGGGCCGCCAACCGGAATGTTCGACAGCGAAACCTCAAAGCCGCCTTGGCCGTCAAGATTCGCCGTGAGGTTTGCCAAACCAGCCAGCGCGCCCTTGGCGTCATTCACGGAGACGGTGATTGCTTCCGATGACTCGGTTTTTCCCATCAGCTTGAGGTTGGCACCCTGCGTACCAATGCGTTGAAGAACCTGGTGCGGTTGCAGTCCGGAAATGAGTTTCATGAGGGGAGGGGTTGGCCATTAGCGGCGTGAGAATTGATGTATAACACTTGGCGAATGCCGGAGTCGGTATCAACCCTTCTTTCGCAGTAAAATTTTACCCGCTTGAGCCTATGGCGATATGGGCGGCGGGCGGAGTTGCGCTGATAAAAGTATTGACCGAATGGGTAAAAATATGTATACTTTTAATCATGGAACGATTTACTATAGTCTGGAGTGTACACGCGTCACCTCGCTGTTTGGCTTGTGCACAGCCGCCCTAGCTTGATTTGCTGGCGCACCTTGGCGGTACGCGCAGTGCTGGGCCCGTTACAACAAACGCAAATTTGCATCGATTGGCTTTGCCGGACAAAGCAACTTCGATATAGAAAGTAGCTTTGTGATGCAAAGCGTTTCAGGGCTTAAACGGACGAGGGGTGGGAGCCCGCATCCAAACCAGCACGGTCGGCCCATGTCACTTGGAACGCGAGGCAAACAGCTTAATAAGCAAATGAGAACGTTTAGCCCAGGTATGCTCTTCGGTGGTATGAAGCGGACCTTTGGTCCGCAAAATTTTCATTGTCGGCTAAACCCAGGCCTATGGCTTGGGCTGCTATGATGCGGACAGTTGGCCCGCTCCGATGACGTCCTTGAGGTGCGGCGATATCAATATCTGACCGACTTGATTTGGTTTGGAGATCCTACTCTTATTTCGACGTCAATGTAGCGGCGTCTTCGTGCTCCGGCAAGTATGCGCCGTAGAGGCGGAGGCGTTCGCGCAGAGTGTCC
>JBNNDZ010000481.1:0-2817 GCA_050285865.1 Puniceicoccales bacterium | reverse complement strand
GGGTGCCGGGGGGCGCGAGCGCGATGGCGAGCTCGTAGTTGATGCCGCGCCGGGAGTCCGCCAGCATCTGGTATTCATCGATGACCAGAAGGCCTGGGCCACGGCCTTGTAGAAATTTCGCCTTTTGGGTTTCCAGGGTGGCGACGACGACAGGGGCATCGAGCTTGTCCGCGACGTCGCCCGTGCACAGGCCAACGTTCCAGCCTTTGCCACGCCATTCGTACAGCTTGTCGTTGGCGAGCGCTCGAGTGGGTACGGTGTAGATCGCCTGGCTGCGGAGCCCGCGCTCCACCAGCAGTTCAAAGATATATGTTTTTCCCGCGCCGGTGGGCGCATTGACCACGACGTCGCGACCGGCGATGAGGTGGTTTACTGCGTCTTGCTGCCAAAGATCGGGAATACGGAGACTATTAGGGATGCCTTCCACTCTAGGCAGCGAGTAAAACCCCTCTTAGGGCCAAAAGCAACGCCAACCTGAAAATCGTGTTGTTACGCTCGGGAAACGTTTCGGGAGTGCCTGGGAATTTGTTATCAGATTTGTTAAAAAATTGGCTGCTGTTGATTCACCGCTTTACTTGTCGTGGTCTTTGCCATACCTGACAGCGTATGAGCTGGTACTACGCGCAAGGAGACGATACGGTTGGGCCCGTTTCGGAGGACGAATTTAACCAACTGCGTTCCATCGGCGTGGTGCGGGAGCAAACCATGGTTTGGCGGGATGGCTGGACCGATTGGCTCCCGCTGGCGCAAACGCCCGATTATGCGCCGCTGCAAACGCCAGCAGTTGCTACGGCACAATTAGACGCCTCAAAGGCCGAGGTTCATGGTGCGGAAGCGATGGAAGTTCCAGCCAATGCGGATGAAATCGGCGAAGACATCCCGCCAGAACTGGCGGAGGCAACCGAGCGATTTGTGAGCGGTGCACGTTGGTATTACTGGATTGCTGGCCTCTCGCTGGTCAATTCGCTCATCGCCGCGTTTCAGGGAGATATATATTTTGTGGTTGGCCTGGCTATTTCGATTATCGTGGATCAAATCGGCTGGGTGTTGTCCGAGGAACTGGGGCAGGCAGCCATGTTCATTGCCTTGGGCGTGAATGTCCTCATTTCCGGAGTGGTTGCGGCTTTTGGTTACTTTTCGCTCAAGGGTATACGTTGGGTGATGATGACCGGTATCGTTCTCTACATTTGCGATGGCTTAATTTGCCTGCTGTTTCAGGACTGGCTTTCCGCCGGATTTCACGCCTACGCTGGCTTTTGCCTGATTCGCGGTTTTGGGGCGTTGAATACGCTAAAGAAAGCCGGTGTGAACGTGGGTTAATGCATATTGATCAAGGCATTATAGAGTTTGGGTCCACCGTTTTAACGGGATCGAAATGCGCACGTCGCTTAATCATGGCGGTCAGGTCGGCCAGGGTGTAGGGCTTGGTGATGAGTTCCACGTTGCCTAGATCGCTGAGCCGTTTGAGGTCCACTGAGTCGCGATAGCCGCTCATAATAATGGCGGGGAAGTTGGGGATTTGCCTGCGGTATTCGATAACAAGTTCCATGCCCGTATGCTCGGGCATCAATTGGTCCGTTATGAGGATATCAAAATCCTGGGCGCGTTCCCGGATGCATTCCAGTGCTTTGTGGCTGCTTTGGAAAACCGTTACATTATACCCAAGCTCGACGAGATGACTTTGGGCCATCGTAGCCATGCCCTCGTCGTCATCGACTAGGAGTACTCGTTCGTTGCTGGCAATGGGACGATTGCGCGGTGTGCTTACAGGATCGGCGGCATCCATTTCCTCGGGGAATAGCACGGTGAAGGTCGACCCGACGTGGCGTTCGCTTTCAACACTGAGTTGGCCGCCCAGCGACCGGACGATGCCAAAGGAGACAGCCAGCCCCATGCCCGTACCTTCGCCCACTGGTTTGGTGGTAAAAAACGGCTCGAAAATACGGGCCTTGGTTGCTGCATCCATGCCGCAACCGTTGTCTTGGATGACCAAGCGGACAAATGCCGTGTCTTCGTTGTCGGTGGCCATCTCATCACTGAGAAGTGTGTCGACCGTAACAATTAGCTGCCCTGTTTCCTGGTTTTTCATGGCATAGGCAGCATTTGTGCAGAGATTGAGCACAACTTGCTGAACCTGGGCAGGGTCGGCTAATATCAGCGCTTCGGCGGATTTAATGCGTGTAACGACTTCGACGTGTTTGGGGATGGTCGATTGCAGCAGCTTCGTCATATCATTGACGAGTGTTGCAAGGTTGAGTGTGGCACGACGCGTTTCGTTTTGCCGGGAAAACGTAAGGATCTGCTGCACCAGTTCACGTGCACGATCAGAGGCATTGAGGACGTGTTCGAGGTCGTCGATGACCTTGTCATTGCCTTTGGCGTGACGCTGAGCGAGTTCGGACCAGCCTCTTATTGCCCCAATCAAGTTATTAAAATCGTGCGCGATACCACCTGCGAGTGTGCCAATCGTTTCAATCCGTTGTAACTGGAGCAATTGTTCGTTTAACTGGGCTTTCTCAGTTTCCGATTTGCGTTGGCGCGTAACGTCTTCTTTCTCTGCAACCAGGTGGGTGATCTCTCCATTTGCGTCACGAAGCGGGAACGCATAGACAGTCTCAGTATAAATTTCACCGTTTTTACGGCGGTTGATGAACTCGCCCGACCAGCGGTTACCATGGGTCAGGTTTTGCCAGAATTCTTCAATAACAGTCCGCGGGTTTTGGCCGGAGTTGAGGATTCGCGGGTTCTGCCCTATTAATTCTTCTTCGGTGTAACCTGAACTCTGGCAAGCGCGCTGGTTCACATACTGGATCGTTC
>JBNNDZ010000480.1:0-4302 GCA_050285865.1 Puniceicoccales bacterium | reverse complement strand
GCATGGCGTTGGCCATGATCGGCCCGTTACCGCCGAGTTTTTCGAGCTGTTGATACATCTCGATGTTGGCGCTCCGACCGGCGGCATCGCTGATACGCTTACCGAATTCCGCAATGGTGGAGATGCGCTCAAAGTCATCGCCCTTGCCAAAACGCTGCTTCACCGGATGGACAATCTTGTCCACGAATCCATCAAATCCGATGAGCGCATTGCGGGAACTAATGCGGCTGGCTTTCTCACTCAGTTCTTTAAGGGCATTTTCACGATGAGACATATTGCGATGCATTGTGAGACTGATCGCGCCAAGGGGAAGCACGAAATTGCAGGCTTAGCTACGGTAGTAGCAGGCGTAAGCGAAACGGCTGTGAATGCAACGGTCCCAAACCACTGCCCAGAGTATTTCATCGCCTCGTTCTGGGAAACATTCGTGAATCCTGCTATTGATTTCAGGATTTGCTTTGCCAGCGCGGGAGAATGGCGTTTGCGTGTCGGTTTATGCCGATTGATTCGCTCAGCAGTTGGGTATTCCTGGCGCAGTCCGGGCCGAACGTTTTTACTTATTTTGGCCAGTCAAATCTGGCGGGCAAGTGCATCATTGCGGCGCTGGCGGTCTTTTCGATGCTCGCCTGGTCGGTGATGATCGGCAAATACCTGGACCTCTCGCGCCTGCGTTCACTCAACCTGAACTTCGAGCGCAAGCTGGCCGACGTTGGCACAGTGCTGGGGCTCAACCTCAGCAAGCAGGCGTCCGGCCTTGGCCCCTACGCCCTCCTGGCCAACAACGCCATCTCCGCCTACCGCCGCTACGGGGCAGACGGGCGCATGGACGCGCGTCATTTGCAAATTCGGATGGGCCATGTGGAAAACGCCCTCCAGCGCGGCGTCGCCCAACAGACCATGAAATACGAATCGAAGATGGTCCTTCTAGGTTCGATCGTGACCGGTGCACCCTTCCTTGGACTGCTCGGCACGGTGTGGGGGGTGATGGACGCCTTTGGCTCGATGGCATTGCAGGATTCCGCCTCCCTGCAAAACCTGGCCCCGGGCGTATCGGGCGCGTTGCTCACGACAGTCGCTGGACTGCTGGTGGCGATTCCTTCTGTCTTCGGCTACAACTTTCTTTTAACTCAGACGAAGCTCCTGGTCACCGAACTGGAAAACTTCGCCAGCTCCCTCGCAGACCGCATCGAGCTGGAAATGCAGGAAACCCTCGACGAATCCGAACCGGAATACGAGTAAGCTATGGCCCGCACGTTTCGTCGCAAGCAAAGCATGGAGGCGGTTTCGGAGATCAACGTCACCCCGTTGATCGACCTGGCCTTTGCGCTGCTGATCATCTTCATGATCACGACGCCGCTGCTGGAGCAAACCATCCCGCTCAACCTGCCCAGTCAGGAAAAGAACGATCAAGCGCCGGCTGACGATATCGAAGTGCAGGTGATCTCCGTGGACAGTGAGGGGCAGATTTTCTGGGGCAAGGAACCCGTCAGCCTGATGAAGCTCGACGACATGCTCAATGGACTGGCCACGCGCCCCAACCCACCGGTGCTACGCATTCGCGGAGATGCGGCTATCCAGTATCAGCGTATCATCGAGGTGCTCGACCGCGTGAAGGCCAACAAGCTGACGCGGATCTCGCTGGATACGCAGGTCCAATAAGGAGTCGCCATGGACGCCCCTGCCGAGTCAGCTACGCCGAAAAAATCCGTGCGCGAACTGTTCGGCTGGCGATTGCTCATCGTCCGCTTACTCGCGGCCATTGCCCGGGCCTGGTGTGCCAGCCTACGTATCCAACCCGACGACGAAGCACGTCGTCTGCTGGCTGATCCGCGGGGCACCGTTTTCGTGCTCTGGCACAACCGCCTGTTTGGCATTGCCGAAGTCCATCGACGCTTCCGTCGCCCCTATGTCGGACGGCCGATTCATGGACTGATCAGCGCAAGCAAAGACGGTGCTTGGCTGGCGGCATTCTTCGACCGCGTGGGTATTCGCGCGGTGCGGGGCTCCAGCAGTTGGCGTGGCGTGCAAGCGGCCCGAGAGGCATTAAAGGTTCTCGATCACGGCGACCTCGGGATTACGCCGGATGGCCCCCGTGGCCCGTGTTATGATTTCAAACCAGGCGCAGCCCTGCTCGCCCGCAAAGCCAACTGCCCGGTCGCCCTGCTAAGTCTAAACTTCAACCGCGCCTGGCGCTTAAAAAGCTGGGATGGGTTTTACCTGCCCTGGCCAGGCTCACGTGTCGAGTTGATCGGGCGCGTGGCCGAACTGAATGCGGGGCAAACCAACGCGGAAGCCACCGCGAGCCTCTCAAAACAGCTCAAAAAAATGACCCGCGACCACCAAGCCGATTTGGCGGCGGTCGCGAATCACGGGAAAGTCAGCGAACGGACGGACTAGAAAGTCGGGCGCAGAACAGCGGTCGAACCGGCGTCTACGCTCATGTTTTCGCCCTTGGCCCAGACCTTGTCATTAAAGACAAACTTGAACTCGAGGCCGTCGTTGGCTTCGGAGGTCGACCAGGTCCACTTGCCATCAGCGCAGTCCATGAGGATGCCCTTGTCCCAACGGAGGGGGCCGCCTTCGCCGCGGAGGTAGATCGTGTTACCCCAGCCCACATCGATATCTGCCACGATGGTCGTGAGCGGCGGCGTGCTGGGAGACTCAGCCTTGGCGACCTTCTTGGTCGAAGCTGGTGCTTCCGGAGCCTTTTTCTTTACGGTCTTCTTGGTCGTCTTCTTGACGGCCTTTTTAACCGGTGCTGGTGCGCTGGACGCCGCAGCCTTCTTCGTTGCGGTTTTCTTGACGGCAGTCTTCTTAACAGCCGACTTCTTCTTCGCAGTCTTTTTAGTAGCCATAGGTATTCAGGTTTTTCGAAGTTGATGGAGGCAATCTATCGCTACTCATTTCCTAGCAATTACGACGCCAACTTCAAGATCAATTCACTCATGCTTTCCAGTATCTTTCACTGATTTCATGCATGGGATTATATTGTAGAATCTGAGAGCCTATCGAAGACGCATTTCCCGTTGCATTATGGGCAAAGCAGGCTAGCGTAGAGAGTGGAATCTTCTTCAGCGTTCGAGACCTCGTTATGCTCTTCTCCGTATCTAATGTCAATGGGAGCTTGAAGCCCGCGGGCGACTGTCAAGCCGTAAACCGGAAGACAAAAGCCTTAGGGAAAGCACCCACCTGTAGTAACCGAGGTAAAAGAGCAATTCGCATATTCGGCGCCAGCAGAGGGTTCCACTTTTAACTTTCCCACCCACCTGCAATGACACTCACCGACAAAGAACGCCGCCCACTCATCCTACGCAGCAACCGCTTCTTCGGATCGGCGCTCATTGAGCGACAGTTGATTTCGACCGACGACCTGGAAGCGGCCAACGAAAAGCTGCTCGAGCTCGTTCAATCCGGTGAGATGCGTAGCGCAAATTTGCTCAACCTGCTCCTTTTCGACCTCAAGGCGATCGACGAAAACGCCTTGATTGAGCTGGTTACCGACGAGCAGCCCGTGGGCATGATCGACCTCGCACACTACGACATGGCGAAGTTCCGCGAGTTACGTGCAGACATCGAAATTTGCTACGCAACCTACACCATTCCGTTCGACAAAGTCGAAGACTTCACGATGGTCGCCACCGCGTATTACCTGAGCAAGCCCACCGTCCAATACTGGGAAGAGCTGTTGGGCGGGAATGTCATTTGGTATGTCAGTTCGGTTGCCTCAATCGTCGAAGCAATTGAGCGAGCAGCACAAATCGCCTCCACCGAAGAGCTTGTCACCACCGAAGAAAAGAAGGGGTAACGCCCAACAGCGTCCCCCTTCAGGACTAGAGCAGTTTCACTTTAAATTGCTCTAAAGGTCCTCTTGGTCCCGTTTCACCGGCAAAAATGCGAGGTAAATCGGCACACTCAGGAAGAGGATGAACATCGCATTGTGCACCAGTGCGTTCTCCGACCCAATCAATGCAAACAAGCAATACGCCATCGCAAAGAAGGTCACGGCCCAGGCTCCAAATCGCTTCCAACCCGTAAACTGCCGGGAACGGCAACTCGTTAGAAACGCAACCGCAGAATACAGATACGGTAGCAGCGTCAGGATAATGGCCGTGTCGATGATGCGGTTGAATTGTTGTGTCAACGACGGCGAAGCTGTCATGATGACGATGAGGCTCATCAGCACCGCCGAGATGGCGAAGTTCCAAACCGGGACACCGCCGCGATTGGTTCGCCCATAGATACGCGGAAAAATGCCATCACGAGAAGCCGACTCTGCCGATTGCCCGATGGTCAAAGTCCATC
>JBNNDZ010000479.1:0-2552 GCA_050285865.1 Puniceicoccales bacterium | reverse complement strand
CCCCACCATGGCCACGACGCTCGGCCAACCTGCCGAATACAGCACCGAACCGGTCATGTGGGAGGCCTACAAGAAGCAGCGTGAAGAAGGCCTGACAATTGTTGAACGCCTCAAGCGTTATTGGAGCTTCATGCCGTTGCTCAGCGTGGCCGCCTGGCGGACGATCTACATCTCAATTTTATCGATGATGCTGGCAATCCTCGTCGGCTTCATCATCGCCTTGATGCGTGTTTACGGCAACTGGCCGATGCGTACCATTGGCACACTTTATGTCGAGATAGTGCGTGGCACACCACTGTTGATTCAACTGCTGATCATCTTTTACGGCCTGCCCAACATCGGCATTCAGCTGGATCCTATACTGGCTGGCGTGATTGGCCTGGGGCTCAATTATGGTGCCTACGAGGCGGAAAATTATCGTGCGGGTTTACTCAGTGTGCCACGCGGCCAAACCGAAGCCGCCCTCGCCCTCGGCATGACACGCAGACAGGCCCTCCGGCACGTCATCGCACCCCAAGCCGTCCGCCTGGTCCTGCCGCCCGTCACCAACGATTTCATTTCATTGCTCAAGGATTCCTCGCTCGTTTCGATGATTACCATTATTGAGCTCACCGGTGCCTATAATCAACTGGCAACGACCTACTACGACTATTTCGGCGTCGGCCTATTGGTGGCAACGATCTACTTGCTCATCGGGCTACCGTTCGTTCGTTTGGCCCGCTGGACTGAAGCGAAACTCACCGTTGACCGCAATAACGGCCGCCCATTGCAAAAGAAGCGGGTTGCCTGACGCCACTTTCAACACCAGTTTGGGACTATGGCTACTGCACTCATTGTTGGCGGAAACGGCACGATCGGCCGCGCCGTGGTTGAAGCAATCAGCGATTTCGGCTGGGAAACGATTGTGGCCGGATTATCTTCCGGCGATGTCCAAGTCGACATCGCTTCGATGGAATCCATTCAGGCCATGTATCAACAGCTGCCAGCGCTGGATGCCGTGATCAGCACGACCGGCAAGGTCCACTTTGGCGCGTTGACTGAATTTACCGCCGAACAATTCGCTATCGGCTTGAGCAACAAACTCATGGGGCAAGTCAATCTCGTCATGGCCGGTCTGAATAAGCTTAATGACGGCGGTTCCTTTACGCTGACCTCCGGCATCCTGAGCCACGACCCGATTCCGGCCGGCTGCTCGGCGGCCATGGTCAACGGCGCAATCGACGCCTTTGTCCGCTCCGCTGCGATTGAGTTGCCACGCGGTCTGCGGATCAATGCCGTCAGCCCGACTCTGATTACGGAATCCGCCCCGAGCTACGGGCCATTTTTTCCCGGCTTCAAGCCAGTGGACGCGGCCACGGCAGCACTCAGCTACTTAAAAAGCGTGGCGGGCCGCCAAACAGGCCAAGTCTACGCCGCGGTCTGAAAGGCGTCCCAATAATCGGAGCTTTTCGAGGCATCAGGCCCCCTCCTCCACCGCTCGTCGCAGGAATACCAGCGTATCGCCTTCTTTGGGCGAAATCTTCGATTTGGCGCTGAAAATGCGGACGGAGCCCTCGCTCCCAACGCAGAACAGCAGCAGCGCGCGCGCTCCATACTCCTCGTCAAATGCGGCCATATCGAAGTTTTCCCGCAAGGTAATGTGCTCAAAAGCCGCCCCGTTGGCCAACTGATGCTCGAAGAAGCCGTATGTAGCCTCCTCGGAAAAGAGCGGGTTCATCTTCTTGGACTGATTGTCCTGCGGGTTGGAATTCTTGTCCGGCAGCAGATGGTAAATATCCGCCCGCTCAATGTATTCCCGAAGCGTCGTCTGCGCGAAGGCATTGACCTCGTCATTGGCGGTTAAGGCGACCGCGTGTCCGATGTCGGAAAAATCCAACTCCTCAAGGAATTCTTCAGAGAAAACGTTCCCCGCATTCGCGGTCAAATCCTGGCGCCGGGCGCGGTGCACGTGGAAGCGGTTGGAATCGATCAGGACAACATCGCCGCCTACCTTTTTCAGTTCTTTGGCCATCTCAATCGACCAGTCATGCGCCCCCACAAACAGCACGCCTTGCGGGTCGAGGTTCGAGAGCCCCAGCGAGGATGCCACGGGCGCGGCGAGCAGTCCGTAAAACGCCACCGTGCCCACGACGACCAGCAACATCACGGCAAACATTTCGTCGGCACCGGAAATGCCCGCCTTGTTGAGCTTCAAGGCGATAAGAGACGTCAATGCAACGGCCACAATCCCACGCGGAGCGAGCATCATCAGGAGAATTCGCTCTTTCCACGACGCGCCAGAACCAATCGTCGAAACCAGAATTGCCGCCGGACGCACAATCACAATCAGACTGACCAGGAACAGCGCGCTGGACCAGTTTAGCGACGCCAAATCCTGCACCTCGACCCGTGCGGCCAACACGATAAACAGCGTGGAAATTCGAACATGTCCCGCATGGCGCGATGGACCAGGCCGCCCTCGGCATTGATCAGCATCGGCGCTTCAGACGCGAGCGTCTTTTCGACGATCGTTTCCCAGAGCTTGGAGAGGTATTCGTAGTCGCGCTTGATTT
>JBNNDZ010000478.1:0-2518 GCA_050285865.1 Puniceicoccales bacterium | reverse complement strand
ATTGATGCGGATGATGGCCTCGTAGTTTCGGCCGATGTCCTGCGGATCGATGGTCAAATACGGCACGGCCCATTCGACGTCCTGCTTGCCCGCTTCCTTGTCCATGGCCTCTTGCTTGATCAAGTCCATGCCTTTCTTGATGGCGTCCTGATGACTGCCGGAAAAGGCGGTGAAGACCAATTCGCCTGCGTAGGGATGGCGCTCGTGGACATCCATTCGGGTGACCTTTTCATAGACCATGCGAATTGCGTCCAGATTGGAAAAGTCCAAGCCGGTGTCGATGCCATGGCTGTTCATGTTCAAGGCCACGTTGACAATGTCCAGGTTGCCGGTGCGTTCGCCATTGCCGAACAAGGTTCCTTCGACGCGGTCTGCTCCGGCCATTAAGCCTAACTCGGTGGCCGCGGTGCCGGTGCCGCGATCATTGTGTGTGTGCAGCGAGACTTTGACCAATTCGCGCAGCCCGTCTTTCTCCAACTGGCGGCAGAACCACTCAATCATGTCGGCGTGGACATTGGGTGTGGTCCACTCGACGGTGGAGGGCAGGTTCAGGATGCTTTGCGCCTCTTTGGTTGGGCCCCAGATCTCGGTGACCGAGCGGCAGATGTCGTAAGCGAAATCCAACTCGGTGTCCGAAAAGCTTTCCGGAGAATATTGGAAGATGATTTCGCCGTCGGTGACTTCGTTCGCCAATTTACGGACCAGCTTGGCACCTTCGACGGCCAGACCCTTGATTTTTTCCCGAGTGGCGTTGCCAAAGGTGACGCGTCGCTGCAAAGGCGACGTGCTGTTGTAGAGGTGCACGATGGAGCGTGGAACGCCTTCCAACGCCTCAAAGGTGCGGCGGATCAGGTGTTCGCGGGCCTGGACCAGGCATTGAACGGTGACGTCTTCCGGGATCAACTTTTCGTCGACCAAACGGCGGAAAAAGCGGAATTCCGTGTCTGATGCCGAGGGAAAGCCAATCTCGATCTGTTTGAAGCCGATGTCGCAGAGCAACTTGAAGAACTCGAGCTTTTCATCGACGCTCATGGGCACGGCCAGGGCCTGATTGCCGTCGCGCAAGTCGACGCTGCACCAGATCGGAGCGTGCTCGATAACACGGTCCGGCCACTGGCGGTTCGGCAAGCGGGTTTCAAATTTCTCGTGGAAGGGGCGGTATTTTCGCAAGTTTGCGGGTTTCATGGAATTGAAATAGGATGCTGGTTGAATCCCGAAAGCTGCCAAGCGTGAATTGGCACTTAGGGAAAAGGAAAGATGAAATGAAAAGGGCAGGCCACAGGCCGGATGCCTTTTGAGTGTATTCCTGTTCCGGGGAAACGTCCCCGGGGGCCGTATCCGGCCACAACCAAATGACTCGTCCCCCTCAGGGGAGAAGCTTCAACGCCGCAAACTGGAGAAAGGCGTGTTGCATGATCGAATATTCTTAAATTCCCGATTCATACGTGTGTCAAGCTAAGAGGGCGGGAATTATGAAGGATAGGCGTGCATATATCCCTTTATGGGATTTTCCCTTGATTGTGTCACTCAAGGTTTGGCACACTGATTTCTGAGAAAAATGCATATTCAATCCTACTGTAATAATCATTCAAATAAAGAAGGATACGGCCTTCATTTGAAATCTTGTTCACGTACTGCTGGCCTAATGGTTATCGGCTTAATGGCATGCAGTCATGCAAATGCGATGATTAATCATACCATAGTATTCGATAGTGATGTTGAAGTGTCTTCATTGAATCTATTTGGTAATAACCGAGTTACGTATGAGTTAACTCCTACTGCGCCCGTAGGGAGTTACGAAGCGGATTTTAGTAGTTTGGGGGATACACTTATCTCGGTGACATTTGCGGCTGCCGAGGGGCAGGCATTCCGAATTGATGTTCCCGAGGGCGTTACAAGTCCTCAGATTCATGCTGAAGCTATTTGGGGAGAGCACAGCTTCTCCTTTAGTGGTAGCATTAATGAAACGGATCCGGATATTAGTGTTACAAATTTCGAAGAATCGGCTTATAACGCTCCGAACTTTTCAACTGGAAATGTACGGTTGGAGAACGGTTCAGTAGCGATCCCTGATGTGCAATTTACCAGTAGCGCCACTCTCGTTGCAGGTGAGTCGTATGAGTTCACTTCGGTAACGGTTAGCTACGTAGTTCCATCAAGTTGGAATGTTGACTACGATACAGATCCTCACAGTTTTAGTTTATTTGTTAATGTCACCGTTCCTGGCGGTGGTCCGGCTCCGGCAGATCCAGTTTTACGCGTTGTCCCCGAGCCATCGACCTATGCTGTGATTGCCGGAGCAGTGATGCTGGGTATTGTGATGCTGCGCCGCCGCCGTAAGTAGGTTACGGCAACTCACCATGTTTTACTAAACGCGCCTCAAACCGGGGCGCGTTTTTTGCGGGTCAAACCTCCGTCAGCGCGAGTTCGATTTCGAGACGGGACTCGACGTGCTCCGCCGTGAAAAATTTGCCCTGGATGGGATTCACGCTGGTGGGCTCGTGGGCGACGGCGGAGG
>JBNNDZ010000477.1:0-6510 GCA_050285865.1 Puniceicoccales bacterium | reverse complement strand
GTCTCACCACTAAGTGCCCAACGCATTGGCTGGGCAAGGTGCTCATCTGACCAACTAATTCTGATCGTCTCATTTTCATCGAGTAGCTTCTTCGATATGCTGAAGACGATTTCATCACCATCTCGAAAGCCAAGGACCTCTTCCAGTGAACTTTGCCTTTCCAGTTCACTTTGTAGGGCAGACCGAACCTGATACATAGTGGCCTTGCGGGAGGACTCTAGGGCATCTTCGTAGTCAAGCGCATGCCTTTCACCGTATTCCGCTACGGAATTAATCAAACGCGCTTCATGCTGGACGATGTCGTAGAGTGAGGCCTTTTGCTGCTCAATCGAGGCGGTCTTTAATTTCCATAAGACTACTCCAGCAGCCACTAGCGCAGCGAAGGTAAGTCCGAAGATGATACCAAGCAACAGCGGGGCGCTTCGGGTGAGACGGACTAGCTTCGGCAGTGGCATTGGGAGTAATTGTAATGAATGATTGCCCCAGGAGGGAATCCTTAATTCGCCCCATGAAACGTGCCGTAGACAACACCGATAAGGTTGTCACGGGTGACGAAATCAGCATCTTCATGCGGATTGTTGATGCCTTCCACTGTCCAGTATGGGCCGTCTTTTTCCACGATACGGTGCACAACGCGACGCCCTGCAAGATTACGATAGGCTACAATCATTCCTGAACGCAGGTCTTCAAAAGCAATCGGGTCGATAACTAGGTAGCTGTTGCGGCCCATCAGGGGTTCCATTGATTCGCCACTGCCGGGCCCTGATATGCGGTCGGGAGCGCCGTCTTCGACCGAGCGAGCTGCTCGACTGGTGCTTGATGCGGGTAGGGTTGAACTGGGGGTGACTTGCGGAGCTTGGCTATCCATTGCACAGCCCGTAAATAAAATTTGAAAAACAGCCAGTATGGCAGCGAGGCGCTGCCGGCTAGATGCTGTAAGGCTTTTAGTCAGGATTGGGCGTTTCATTGGGGTTCGGGTAGGGTCGAAATATGGATTCTGTATGGGTAGTATATTGACCGGCATACAGTGAATGATGGATTCCCATCTACAGTCTTCAGTGTTATAGATTAAATGTCCACAAGGTCATGGATTACGTTACCGCTTTCTGCGACATCCGTTGAGAAAAATGTATGAATCGACGGCAAGCCGAATACCGGTGACGGCGATTGTAGTGCATAATCAGGGGCATGAAAACGAAGCCGCTCTTCCTCATCGCCATAATCGCAAGTCTCCTGACTTGTGCTCCTCAGTTCGTTTCTGCTCGCTCCAGTATCCCGACCCCAATGACGGACGTTTCCCTCAGTAAAGCCATATCGGATGCTGAAAAAGTCGCTCAATCCAACCCCAACTGGTGTGTGATGCTTGCGGACGGCTTCTCGATGGCACCGCATTACGGTGCGAATTCGGTCCTGATCATCGACCAAACCAATTTTAGACAGCTTGAAGCGGGAATGATCGTGGTTTATCGTGACCAAGAAGGGGATTTGGTTGGGCACCAATTGCTGGCTCGAACGGCTGACGGCTGGACTGCACAAGGCGTTAATAATCCGGGAGAAGACCCGGAACTGGTTACTCCCAGCAATTTTCGCGGCGTCATTTTTGGGGTTCTCAATACGCGTGGAGCCGATGCCATGGGGTTGCGCATTGCTCAGCAAAAAGGCCTGCCCCGCGTAATTGGCAAAACGTACTAATACTTTTCGCCACGGCGGGCGAAAAAAAAGATGCAGCATTTGTAACCAGCTGCGAAAGTAAGCGCTCAGGGCGAGGTGCTTACTGCGGGTTCGGGTCAACAAGGCCATTGGCGATGGCATAGCGGGTCAACCCGGCCGCATCGTGGATGTCCAGCTTGCCGATGATATTGTTCCGGTGAGTTTCCGCGGTTTTCACACTGATATTCAGTTTAGCAGCGATTTCCTTGTTACTAAAGCTTTCAGCGATTAATTGGAGGACCTCACGTTCGCGGTGGGTGAGTTCTTCGGCGGAATTCGCTTGTTCAGGGTGCAACATCATCTCGCGCAATAGATCGGAGACGTGTGGGCTGTAATACGTTTGGCCGGAGGCAACCATTTTGATTGCGTTTTCCAGTACGTTTAAGCTTTCGGATTTCTGGACCAGGCCATTGGCACCAGCTTCCAGCATTTGGCGGACGAGTCGTCGATTCGGGAAGGCGGAGAAACCGAGTACTCGCACATCGGGCAGGGTTTGTTTCAGTTTTTCCAGTACACCAATACCGTTCAGTCCGGGTAGCATAACATCAAGTACCAGCATGTCTGGCTTCAGCTTGATCGCCATGTCATAAGCTTCACGGCCATTGCCCGTTTTACCCAGCAGTTCCAAGTCGGGTATGTCCTCGATCAAGCGAACGATGAATTCTTGCAGGATAATTTGGTCTTCGACAACGAGGACGGACTTCATTGCATTAAGCGAATTGCAATTCGAGGCGTAAATCAAACATTTCCTAATGGAAATACCCCGTTTTGTAACTTTACATTATTCGGAACGAAGGCGGTCACGGTAATTTTTACCGCGTTCAAGTAGGTTCAGCACTTCCATGAACTGGCCATTGTGGAGGGCGCTGCGCATGCGCTGGAGCTCACGTTCGAAGCCTTCAAAAGCGCGGATAATTTCTTCGCGGTTGTGGGTGGCGATGGATTTCCACATTGTCGGATCGCCGGAAGCAATCCGGGTGCTGTCACGAAGGCCTCCGCCAGCAAAATTCCGCCAATTGGAATCCTGACTGGCCAAGTAGCTGCATAGCGTGGAGGCAAGAAAGTGGGGCAGGTGACTGATGTGTGCCACGATCTCATCATGTTGTTCTGGCGACGTGCTGGTGACCTCCATGCCCAGGCTGCTCCACAAGCGCACGGTGCGCTCAACCATAGCCTCAGTATTGTCAGTTAAGGGAGTAACAAAGCAGGCGCGGCCTTTGAAAAGCTCGGTGCATGCATTCTGTAGGCCGGTTTTCTCAGACCCGGCCATTGGATGGGATCCGACGAACTCCCAGTTGCCCGTTGTCACGGCACGTGCTTGGCGGCAGATCAGGCTTTTTGTGCTGCCTACATCGGTGACCAGGGCTCCGTCTTTCAAATGAGGTGCGATGTCCTCCAACAGCGGAATTATGTAGTCAACCGGGGGGCAAAGAACCACGAGGTCTGCGTTGGCTACGGCTTCGCCCGGAGTGGCAAATACGGCATCACACCAGGATTGTTTCTCGCACTCCACCCGGGCTTCGGGCCGCCTGGCCCAGGCGACCGCCCGACGAGCAAGGCCGCGCTGTTTGAGGGCCATCAGGAGCGACGCGCCCAACAGACCTGGCGCTAGGATCGTGGCTTGTTCAAACATGGCGTCAGCATCATGCTACAGTCGCTTAATGCGAGCCAGAATTATTCCCTGAAGCTAGTTTTGGAGGAATTGGCTGGCCATGGCCCAAATTGATGACTTTGTAGAAGCGTTTTCTCATGGATCGTCGCGACCACGGATTTTTCTACCGCTTTCGTAAACCCATCAAAGCACTTGGCCTTCTAATATTGGCTGCAGTGGTATTAACGGGCGCTTTTTTCCTGTCCAAGCTCGGGCCTCGACCGATGAACCCGGACGCCGAAATCGTTGAGTTTGACGAAGTCAAAGGCGCTGAGTTGATGGAGCGAAGCCAGCATTTGGAGAATCAGTTCCGCGAGCGTGCCGTCCAGAGACAGCCCCTCGAAAGTGACTACAAATTGCTGGATCAAGCAATCGAGGCATTGAATGAGTATCTGGTTTTACGCGGAGGGTATCATTTCCCTACACAGGAAAAACGCGATGAACTTTACACGTTGCGGGATGAATATCAGGCGCGGGCTTTCGATGCAGAAATCCGTCTATTGGTCGACCAGTCAGCAGAAGCTGCTGAGGCGGGTGAAAATGAAGACGCCCTGCGTAAGCTGGAGCGCGCACATTATTTGCAGGATCAGATTAATAAGCGTTTCGACCGGTCTTCTTATGTGAATCCACAACGTTTGACACAGCTCAAGCGTGATGTGGAGAAAATGAAGGCCAAGCCGATATTTGAGGAATCCCTCGCAACGGAAGCTGAAGCAAAAGTAGCGCTTGAGGAGGAGAACTTTGGCCGTGCGAAATTGCTTATGCAGCGAGCCATTGATCTGCAGAAAACAATCAATATGGAGTATCGCTCGTTGCAGTATGCGGATGTGCGCCGCTTAGCTGAATTGCAACAGCAGTTAGCTAGCTTGGAGTCTAGTGAAGACTACGAGCGTATTCTGGTATTGAAAGAGGAGGGCAAGCAGTCGGAAGCGGCTGGTAATTACGCCGAGGCTGCCGAAGCGTACCAGAGAGCATTCCGTATTCAGCGTCAGCTCAATATTGATTTTGCTTCGAGCCAGTTTGCCGGCAGCCGTAATCTGGATGAGCTACAAGCCTTGCGTGAAAATGCGCTCAGTCGTGACTTGGGAGATGACATCTTGGCTGAGATGGAAAAGCTTGATGCAGCTCTGCGCGAGCGGCGCGTTGCACCAGCCATCGAAATTATCCGGGTTCTATATCCCACAGTGCAACAATTCACGGAGCAGTTCCCACGCAGTGAGATCCTGGATGAGAATTCGCTCCTCAAGCTCCAATACTTGTCCGCGATCGAGCAGGAAATCAGCTTCCTGCAGGATCGCATTTACGGGCAGTTGCTTCCCATTGATGGAGTGGACGGTTGGCGCATGCTCAATACCGAGGTTGCCCAGGTGCTATATGAGACCGTCATGCTCAATGCAAACCCGAGTCGTAATCAGGGGCCTCGTTTGCCGGTTGATTCAGGGAGCTGGAGTGATGCGAGTGATTTTGCCGAACGCGTAGGCTGGTTGCTCGGTCGTCCTGCCCGCCTGCCTAATCAACAGGAGTATTACGCTGCATTAGGTAGTCTGCGTTACGTTAACTTGGCGGAAGCATCGTGGAATCTTGAGAACAGTGATGGATTGACCCATGATATCGGAACGAAAGCTCCGAATTCGCAAGGCTTTCATGACCTGCTGGGCAACGTAGCCGAGTGGCTGCAAAGCGATTCTCTGCCCGGAGATGGCGAAGGGTATTTGGCGGGTGGTTCTGCCGAAACTTCCATTGATGAACTTGCTGAAGTGCCGCTCGAAATCACCAACCGACGGACCCGCAATCGCTACGCTGGATTCCGGTTTGTAGTGAATTTTAGTGATGAATAGCCCCAATGACAGCCAGCGAGAGCCCACTCCGGAAGAGTTGGCCAAAGCCGAACGTGCCACTTGGATACTCTACGGTGTGATGATTATTTTTATCGTCGCCCCATTTATCGTGTTTTGGCTGGTTAAGTAATCCCTATCTTCGGCGATTATTCTATTTAAGATTGCTGGGCCTAGCTTTACAGCCGAATACTCCTTCCATTCATTTTGAAAACCACGCTATCAGTCATACGGGTGCTTTTTTTCGCGCTGTGCATAGTGGGTGCGTATTTGCTTTGGTATGTGGCCGGTGATGATGGTAACGACCGGTTGACGACTTATATTTTCTTCGGCGCGATGATCGGCGCGTTGACGGTCTTGGTGGATATTTTCCTGAAGGGGTTTTCCCTTCGAGGATTAACGGCGTTGACATTCGGTTTCGGCATGGGCGCGTTGATTGCATTCCTGATTTCAACATCACCCTTACTGGAAAACGGCGATCCCGAACTCATTTTCCTGGTTCGGTTATCATTGTTTGTCATCTGCATGTATCTCGGGGCGGTGATTGCCTTGCGAGGGCGAGATGAGTTCAACGTGATGATTCCCTATGTGCGCTTCGTTCCGCAAAAGGTTGATTCCGGTATCGTGTTGGTTGATACCAGCGCGTTGATCGATGGTCGGATCATTGGTATCTGCCAAAGTCGATTCCTAAATGCGGAACTCGTCGTTCCACGCTTCGTATTGGATGAGTTGCAGGCAGTAGCTGATTCACCTGATCCGAATCGTCAGGCCCGCGGGCGGAAGGGGCTGGAGGTATTGAACGAATTGAAAAAGATACCGGGCATTCACGTCACCATTCACGAAAGTGAGGTTGGTCGTGGTCAGCAGGTGGATGCCAAGCTGATTTTCCTGGCTGAATCCCTTAAAGCCAAGCTCTTGACCACTGACTACAATTTGGCGCGTTTGGCGGAATTCCAAGGCGTGGATTGGCTTAATATCACTGCACTGGCCAAGGCACTCAATCCTGAGGTCGAGGTGGGCGAGATGATGCAGGTAGCCTTGGTCAAAACGGGTAAAGAATCGGGGCAGGCAGTTGGCTATCTTGGTGACGGTTCGATGGTCGTGGTCAACGATGGTGCCCACAAAATCGGCCAGGAAGTCCGTGTAGAGGTATCCAGCGTCCTACCGTCAGCTGGCGGCAAAATGGTCTTTGGGCGTTTGGTGTAGGCGATCCGCATAATTCGTCTCACTGCGTCCCAACTGTAATTGTGTTTCTGCGCTAGAACGTGTTCACAAACAAGCCGCTGCGGAGCTTGGGTTCGAACCAGGTGCTCT
>JBNNDZ010000476.1:0-7369 GCA_050285865.1 Puniceicoccales bacterium | reverse complement strand
CGGCCTTTACCGCTATTGCGCGGAATATTTGGCCGACGAGGAAATCCACGATGTGCCCAAAATCGTCATCGCCCATGACGTGCGCTATTTCTCCCGCCATTTTTGTGAATTGGCTGCCAGCATTTGGACCAAGTTGGGTGGTCTCGCCATGATTTTTGACGGCCCGCGATCGACGCCTGCGCTCAGTTTTGCCGTGCGCAACTTGAAGGCGACGGCGGGCGTGGTCATCACCGCGAGCCACAACCCTTCGCACGACAACGGCTTTAAGGCCTACTTCAGCGACGGCGCGCAGGTCGTTTATCCGCATGCCGAAGGTATCATCGACCGTGTTCGTGCGGTGGATTGGGCCGAAGTGCCGCCATTCCTCGAGATCGACATGGAAAAGGTCGTTACCTTGCCGGAAGGCCAGGACGCGGATTACCTCGACGTGCTCGAGGACAACGTGCTGAACCCGGAACTGCTGGAAGACATCCATCCGAAGGCGGTCTTCACCCCAATCCATGGCACCGGTGCGATTGCTGCGGCACCGCTCTTGCGTGAGTTTGGCGTTGATGTCGTTGAGGTGCCCGAGCAATGGGTGCAAGACCCGCGTTTCCCAACGGTAAAGTCGCCGAATCCGGAAAACGCCGAGGCGCTCAGCATGGCCATCGAGAAAGCCAAGGAAGTCGGTGCGGACCTCGTGCTGGCGACCGACCCGGATGACGACCGCATGGCGCTCGCTGCGCCTGATCGCGATGGCAACTGGACCCTATTTACCGGCAACATGACCGGCTCCATGCTCGCGCATTACCGCGTGAAGGCCCTGCAGGAAATTGGAATCCTGCCCGTGGAAGGCACCGAAAATGCCGCCCTCATCAAGACGTTTGTCACCACGCCGCTACAGGAGGAAATCGCCAAGGCCAATGGCCTCAAGTGCATCAACACCCTGACCGGATTTAAGTGGATTGGCGAAAAACTCGGCATCTATCAGAGCGAGCTGGAGGAGAATCTCTTCGACGAAGAGGGAATTGCGATCGATTACGACCAGACCGACCTCTCCACCCGCGTCTCGCTCCTGCTCGAATACAGCACGTTCTATGTCTTCGGGGGTGAGGAAAGCTACGGCTACCTGGCCAGCGACCGTGTCCGCGACAAGGATGCCAACGCGGCTTGTTTAATGATCTGCGAGCTCTGTGCCTACTTGAAGAAGTCCGGCCAGACCTTCCAGGAATACCTCGACGCGATCCACTTGCAGTATGGCTACCACCTGGAGTCGCTGATCAATATTCACTTCGAAGGTGCCAGCGGCGCTCAGGCGATCAAGAACATCATTGAAAGCCTCCGCAACGATCCGCCCAAGGAAATCGGTGGTATCGCCGTCCAAGAGATGATCGACTTCGGCAAGGACGACCTCAAGGACGCCGACAACAAGCCGATTCCGAAGGAAAACTTCTACTTCCTGACGCTCGAAAACGGCTACAAAATCGCAGCCCGCGGCAGTGGCACCGAGCCCAAGATCAAGTTCTACTGCTTCGCCAAGGACGACGTCGCCTCCGCCGAGGACTTGCCCAAGGTTCAGGCCGAAACGAAGGAAAAGCTCGCCGCCCTCGAACGCGCCGTCGACGCCATGGCCCGCAAACGCGCGGAAGGCTAGGGGGAGATTTTGAAGTAGTTGCCTGCTTGGCCAATATTGACAAATTTGGCCAGGTAGGTGATTTTACAGTGATGAGCAGCACCATAAATCTTTCGCTTACGGACGAATTGCGTGCATTCGTGGATAGCAATTGTGGTGATCGCGGCCTCTATGCCACTCCAAGCGAGTTCATGCGCGAGTTGATTCGTGAAAAGAAGGAACGGATCGAAGCCCAACAACTTCGGGATGGTGTTCTGGAGGGGTTCCGCGACATTGCAAAAGGACGAACGGTGGAATTTCAGGGGGATTTACGAAGTCTACTTGCGCCCCAGGCAGAGGTATAAGCCTTCCACATGACGCGCCTTTCCCTAACTGAGCGTGCTTTGCGCGACCTTGCTGATATTAGAGCTTATTCGACGGTAGAGTGGGGGCAGGAAGTGGCCGAAGATTATCTGGATGCCTTTGAGGGGGCGCTTCGGCTTCTGCAGCAGCACCCGGAATTATTGCGCAGTTAGGATGATGTTTCTGAAGCATTGAGCTTCTATCGAGTGAGAAAGCATTATCTCGTGTGCACCATAGTTTGCGAACACATCTTCATCCTCAAAGTGATTCATACTGCAATGGACCTACCTGCACGCATTGCTGAATTGGAGCCACGACTGTTTGAAGAAGCGCGACTGTTGCGGGACCAACTTGAGGGTTAGGACGGATGATGGATACTCCTCAATATCCGACTTGACCGATGTCGTAAAACGGTGACAATCAAAGGCGCTATGCGACTGTCACTCTACGCTTTTCACATCCTGGCGGTGGGGGCTGCCTTGGTATTCACGGGCTGCGCCGACGAGCCGGAAAACGACGTTAAGGCCACGCCGGTAGGCTCGGTCTTAACCGGGGAAACCAAGGACCCGGAGGCCTATTTCGAGAAAGTCGAACAAGGCAACAAAGCCCGTCAGGAACAGCAGCAATATGTCTCGCCATTTGACCGCGAAGAGCCCGGTAAAAGCGGACTCACTGAGCGGTACTGAGTTTTCTCAGGCAAAGGTTTTTAGTTTCCGGAATCAATCGTCCTCATCTTCTTCGTAAGGACGACGGCCGATCATGCTTCCTTTCATGAAGCGCGCGTCCCGGTATTGCTTGTTCACGCGCGCATTGGCGATGCGGTTGTAAATCAGTGCCACACCGATGATAAACAAAAGGGCTCCGAGGATTGTAACCATCAGGAGCCCAAATATTGTGCGTCACGTCAGTATGCGCAATGCGCAAAACCAACGATGAACGGGACGTGCGTTAGACCAGCATGAGGGCTGGTTTTTCGAGGACTTCCTTCAACGCCATGAGGAACTCCGCACCGACGGCACCGTCGATTACGCGGTGGTCGCCTGCCATGCCGAGGCTCATGCGCTGTCCAACGACGATCTCGTCGTTCGGGCCCACAACGGGCTTTTTCAGGGTCGCGCCGACGGAAAGGATGGCCGAGTTTGGCATGTTGATGATCGGGAAGAACCCGGTGACGCCGAACATGCCGAGGTTGGTCACGGTAAAGGTAGAGCCCTGCATCTCGTTGGGGGCCAGCTTCTTGCTGCGCGCTTTCTTGATGAGTGACTTGGCTTCGGCGGAAATTTGACGCAGCGTCTTGGCGTGTGCGTCACGGATGACCGGGGTCAGCAAGCCGTCTTCGAGTGCGACGCCAAAGGCGAGGTGCACGGCACCGTATTGCTCAATCGTATCACCCTGCCAGGAGGCGTTGACTCCTGGTACCCGGCGGAGTGCTTCCGCGCTGGCCTTGAGAATGAAGTCGTTGACCGTGAACTTGATACCGCCTTGCTCCGGCGAAAGCTCGGCGAGGCTGGCGTTCAGTTCGGTGCGCAGCTTGATGAGTGCGGCGGCGTCGACCTCGGTTTCGAGGTAGAAGTGCGGCACCTGAGTCTTCGATTCGAGCAGGCGCTGGGCGATGACGCGGCGCATGTTGGAAACCTTGATGGACTTCTCTTCCAGGCCTGCAACCGGGGCTGCGGCCGGAGCGCTGGGGGCAGGGGCGGATTCAGCCGGAGCTTTTACGCCGTCCTTCTCTGCTTGAAGCACGTCCTTTTTGACGATGCGACCCTTGGGGCCACTGCCTTTAATGGCACTCAGCGGAATGCCTTTTTGCTCTGCAAGCTTACGGGCGAGAGGCGAAGCCTTGATGCGGCCATCTTCCTCGTTGCGCTCTGGCGCGGCGGGCGGAGGCAGGTTTTCCTGCTTGCGACCTTCGGCGCTGCCGGTGTCCGTGGACGTCTTTTCTTCTTTGTCGTCGCTCTCGGGCTTCTTCGGTTCGTTGTCGAAGGCTTTCTTTTCCTCCTTGCTTTCAGACTTGGGCGCGGAGGCTTCGGGAGCGTCTTCGCCCTTTTCACCAATGGCACAGATCGGCGCACCAATCGGCGCTTCGCCGCCTGCTGGCGTGTAAATCTTGAGGATCACCCCATCGGCAACGAGGTTTTCGAGTTCCATGGTCGCCTTGTCGGTTTCGACTTCGCAAAGGATGTCGCCGACAGCGACAGCGTCGCCCTCTTGTTTGAGCCAGTTGACAATCGTGCCGACTTCCATGGTGTCGGACAACTTGGGCATATCAATGATTTCAGCCATGCGATGGTATAAGCTTTGGTTCGAATGCGGGTCAGTGCAAAGAATGAAAAACTTGCGTCCCCGCGCTGCCCTGTCAACGGCACAACGCAAGTTTCGCATCATTGGGGGATGAGAGGCAGAGGCGGGGGTTGGGGGAGCAGAAGGTTGGGGAGAGGCAGAAGGCAGAGGGCAGAAGGCAGAAGTGTCGAGATGGATTGAATGCCTGCCTGCCTAAAATGTATGAAATCGTTTCAACTTCTTGCGCTAAGTTTCCAACCCATCATTTCCCTTCTGCCTTCTGCCTCTTCAATCTCATCCCTCGCCCCCCAACAACTTCCGGGCGAACGCGAGGCCCGTCTCGTGGTCGGTAAACTCCCCCTCCAACTGAGCCTCGAAGCAGGCGTTTAGGATCGGGGAAAACTGCGGGCCCGGCTTCAGCCCCAGGTTAATCAAGTCGCGGCCTTGCACAATGGGCTTGGGAGCGTGATCGCGCACCGCCAGCGTTTCCGCGCGTTCACGAAGCCATTCGCCGCCGGGGAAATCGGCGGACTTCGGTGGTCGACCCGCCATGTCGGCTGCGGCGACCCGCAATAGGCGATCGATGCGACCCACTTTGCGGGCCAGGCGTCGCACGGCCGCGTCGGAGGCCTTCTGCTTGTAGAGTTCGACCGGGCGCAGGTGAGTCTCGATCAGGGGTAAAATCTGCTCGATCAGCTCGCGATGGGCAGTCAGCCGGCGCAGGAATGTCTCCGCAATCGGGACGCCGTCAACATCGTGTCCGGGCGAGCGAATGCGTCCATTTTCGTCGGTAAATGTTGTGGGCGGCTTGCCAATGTCGTGCAGCAGCACCGCGAAACCGACAACGAGGTCTTCCCAGTCGTCACCGACCTTTTGCCGGGCAAAGGCATCCATACAGTGCAGCGTGTGGACCCATACGTCGCCCTCGGGGTGCCATTCCGGGTCTTGGGGGCAGTCGACCAGTGCCGCGAGCTCCGGGTAATAACGCAGCCAACCGGATGCGCGGAGAAAATTTAGTCCCAGGGACGGCTTCTTGCCTTTGCGCATCAGCTTTGCCCATTCCTCGAACAGGCGCTCGCGGGGGAGGTCTTCGGCTTCGATGGTCTGGCAAAGTGCGAGCGTTTCCGGGGCGATCTCGAACTCAAATCGGGCTAGGAATTGCATTGCTCGCAGCACGCGGAGCGGGTCTTCGGCAAACTGATGTGAAACGTGGCGCAGCACCCCGGCGCGGAGATCTTCACGGCCATTGGCGGGGTCAATCACCTCGCCCGTAAGCGGGTCCCAGGAGATCGCGTTGATGGTGAAATCGCGGCGTGCAGCGGCCTCATCAAACGTCATGCCCGGATCGCCTTCAATGGCGAAAGCCTTGTGTCCCTTGCCGTCTTTGCGTTCGCGGCGGGGCAGGGCGACGTCGATTCCGAGCCCCTTGACAATGAAGACCCCAAATGAGCGGCCCACCTGATCGATCCGAAATTTCTCCGACAGCAGTTTTTCCAGCACCGAGGCTTCGACCCCGAAAACTTCGACATCGAGATCCTTGGGATGCTCGCCGAGGAGGGCGTCGCGCACCGCACCGCCGACCACCACCGCGCGTCCACCCGCCATGCGCACGCGCTCGGCAATGGTTCGGATCGCCTCGCCGGGAGCGTCATCGAGTGGGATCAATCCGGCAATTTGCTTGTCGTGACTCATCATCTCTAAAGTGTGGTTGACAGGGGCAAAAGTCTAACTTTAGTTTATTACCTAATTTAGTAAGGATTTGCCGTGCCCCACGACTCAGACAGCATGTTGATGGAATTAGACGACTTGCAAGCGATTAACCGCGAACTGGAGGGAGCCACTGCGCACCGCCGGGTGGCGTGGGCGTTCGAGCGCTTTGGGGAACGACTCGTAATGAGCACCAGTTTTGGTGTGCAATCCGCTGCGTTGCTGCACTTGGCCAACACCGTGGCACCGGGCATTCCCGTGCTGTTTGTCGACACCGGCTACCTGTTTCCCGAGACTTATCAGTTCGCCGAGAAACTGCGCGAAGACCTGAACCTGAACCTGCAAACCTACCGTGCGCATCGCACGCCAGCCATGCAGGAAGCTTTGGATGGCAAACGCTGGGAGCAGGGGGTTGCGGAGCTGGAAGCCTACAATTTGGAAAACAAGGTCGAGCCGATGAACCGCGCGTTGAAGGATTTCAACGCCGAAGGCTGGATGAGTGGTCTGCGACGGGTGCAGTCCTCCACTCGCGAACACCTGCGTGTGCTCGAGCGCCAAAACAAGACCTTCAAGATCTACCCGATGATCGATTGGACTGACCGCAATCTCTATGAGTATTTGACGGAGAACAATCTGCCATACCACCCGTTGTGGGACGAGGGATACGTCTCGGTGGGCGATGTCCACAGCACTTCAAAGCTGACGGCTGGTATGAATGCGGAAGACACCCGCTTCAACGGACTCAAGCGCGAATGCGGACTTCACGAAGTCAGCGACCGCGTCGATTTCCAGATATAAGCCATGCTCGCCCAGGGGGCGGAACATTAAGTTGCGTATTAAGCTGTTTGCCTCGCGTTTCCCGTGACATGGGCCGGTTGGTGCTGGTTTGGATGCGGGCTCCCACCCCTCGTCCGTTTAAGCCCTGAAACGCTTTGCATCGCTCGTTCGGAAGCCACTCCTGACGTTTATGTCTCTCGCGAAGGCGCGAAGACGCAAAGGAAATTTCCTTTTTGTCTCTGTCGCCTTTGTGGGAAATGAAATTCGTCAGAGTGGACTCCGAATGGAGAATGCAAGTGTGCGCTCGTTGTATCGGGCCCAGCAACACGCTAACCACCAGGTCGCGCCAGCATGATGCGCTATGGCGGAAGAGAGTATGGATGATAGCGCAAAATTTGCATGCTCATATTGATACCAAAAAATGCGCTCGTCTACAACTAAAAAGTGAACATCCGAATACATTTTCTCGTGCCGTTGGTTGAACCAAGTCACGATTTAGTGTGGTGACAGCGAAGTTCTTTACGGAATAAAGCCCAAGGGGGTGCCAGACCGACGGTGCCCACGGTTCCCCATGAGGTGCCGAGCGACAGCGACACGATCGAACACAGCACCATGCCCGCGGCAAGAAAGATCTGCGGCGACAGCAGCGAC
>JBNNDZ010000475.1:0-13539 GCA_050285865.1 Puniceicoccales bacterium | reverse complement strand
TGGCGGAAAAAGGCGTGGACCTCCCGCCCGAGGGCCAATACGGCGCGGGCATCGTGTTCATGTCCCCCAACGCCAGCGAGCGCGACTCGGCGATGGAAGTCTTTGAGCACGTCGTGGCCGAAGAAGGACAGAAGTTCCTCGGCTGGCGCACGGTGCCGGTCAAGAGCGAGATTCTGGGTAAAATTTCCGGCAGCTACGAGCCCTGCATGAAGCAAATCTTCATCGGACGGGACCCGTCGATCACGGACGACCTCGACTGGGAGCGCAAGCTGTACGTGATCCGCCGCCGCGCGGTCAACGCCATCAAGAGCAACGAAATCCCGGAGGCTTACGGCAACGTGCACGGCACGAAGTCCAGCACCTTCCCGGGCTCGGAATACATTTACGTGTGCAGCCTTTCGGGCCGCACCATGGTTTATAAGGGCATGCTCACCCCCTGCCAGCTTTCGGAATACTTCCCGGATTTCCATGACCCGGATTTCGAATCGGCTCTGGCGTTGATGCACACCCGCTTCTCGACGAATACATTCCCAAGCTGGCCCCGCGCCCACCCGAACCGTTTCATCGCCCACAACGGCGAAATCAACACGGTCATGGGCAACGTCAACTGGATGAAGGCCCGCCAGCGCCTCTGCAAGTCCAAGCACTTCCCCGAAGTATCGAAGATTTTCCCCGTCATCAATGAAGACGGTTCGGACTCCGCCCGCCTGGACAACGTGCTCGAATTCATGCACCTGGGCGGTTACGACCTGACCCATGCCATGATGATGATGATTCCCGAGCCCTGGGAACGTCACGAGTCCATGAGCGAAGCCAAACGCGCGTTCTACGAGTTCCACGCCTGCCTGATGGAACCATGGGACGGCCCGGCCTCGATCACCTTCTCCGACGGTTACCAGATTGGCGCGTCGCTAGACCGCAATGGCCTGCGCCCGAGCCGGTATTACGTCACCGACGACGACCTCGTCATCATGGCTTCGGAAGTTGGCGTCATCCCCGAACTCGACCCGCTGACCGTGGTCAAAAAGGGCCGTCTGCAGCCCGGCCGTATGTTCCTGGTGGACATGAAGGAAGGCCGCATCGTACCGGACGACGAAGTCAAGGAACGCGTTTACAACAAGCAGCCCTACGCCAAGTGGCTCGCTGAAAACCGTCTGCAAGTCACCGACCTGCCCGCCCCCAAGGCCCCGGCCAGCGCGGAAGCCGATGACATCCTGACCCGCCAGCACGCTTTCGGCTACACTTACGAAGACCTGCGCTTCATCCTTGGTCCGACGGCCACCAGCGGCGTCCAGCCCATCGGTTCGATGGGTAACGACACGCCCCTGGCCGTGCTCTCCAACAAGTCGAAGCACCTGTATTCCTACTTCAAGCAGATCTTCGCCCAGGTCACGAACCCGGCGCTGGACTGTATCCGCGAAGAACTCGTCACCGCGACGGACACCTTCATTGGCTCCGAGGGCAACCTGCTGGAGCCCGGTCCGAAGTCCTGCCGCATGGTGCGCCTCGCCTCGCCGCTCATCGACAACAACGACCTCGCCAAACTCCGCGAGATCGATGCGACCGGTTTCAAGGCAACCACCATCGACGCCCTCTTCCCGGCGGACAGCGACGGTGCCGGCCTCGAAAAGGCCGTGATGCGCGTTTGCAAGGAAGCCGAAGCAGCTATCAAGGAGGGCAACAACATCCTGATCATTTCTGATCGCAAGGTCAGCAAGGATCAGGCCGCCATCCCGACATTGCTCGTCATGGGCGGCCTGCACCACTATTTGGTTCGCCGCGGAACGCGCACCCGCGCCTCCATCGTGCTCGAATCCGGCGAAGCCCGTGAAGTGCACCACTTTGCGACACTCCTCGGCTACGGTGCCGACGCGATCAACCCCTACATGGCCTTTGAATCGCTCCACAAGATGATCCAGGACGACATGCTCGACATGGAACTGGACAAAGCGATTTACAACTACCTGAAGGGCTCCATCAAGGGCGTGGTCAAAACCATGGCCAAGATGGGCATTTCCACCGTCGCTTCCTACCGCGGTGCCCAGATCTTCGAAGCCATCGGTTTAACCTCCGACGTCATCAACAAGTTCTTCACCGGCACTGCGACCCGCATTGAGGGCTCCGGCATTGACGAAATCGCCGAGGAAACCCTGCGCCGCCACCGCGCTGCTTATCCAGAGCGCCACATCGACGACTCCGAAATCGCCCTCGATCCGGGTGGCGTTTACCAATGGCGTCGCGACGGCGAATACCACCTATTCAACCCGAAGACGATTCACCTGCTCCAAAAGGCGGTTCGCACCGGGAGCTACGAGACCTTCAAGGAATACTCGCGCATGGTGAACGACCAGAGCGAGAACATCGCCACATTGCGTGGTTTGATGAAGTTCAAGGACGGCCGCAAGTCGATCCCGCTCGAAGAAGTGGAGCCGATCGAAAACATCATGAAGCGGTTCAAGACCGGCGCGATGTCCTACGGCTCGATTTCCCAGGAAGCCCACGAGACGCTCGCCATCGCCATGAACCGTGTCGGCGGCAAGTCGAACACCGGTGAAGGCGGTGAAGACCCCGAGCGCTTCAAGCCGCTGCCCAATGGCGACAGCAAGCGTTCCGCGATCAAGCAGGTCGCTTCGGGCCGTTTTGGTGTGACCAGCGAATACCTCGTCAACTCCGACGAATTGCAGATCAAGGTATCGCAGGGTGCAAAGCCTGGTGAAGGCGGCGAATTGCCCGGCTCCAAGGTTTATCCGTGGGTCGCCAAGGTGCGTCACTCGACGCCTGGCGTGGGACTCGTCTCCCCGCCCCCGCACCACGACATTTACTCGATTGAGGACCTCGCGGAGCTCGTCCACGACCTCAAGAACGCCAACGTCAATGCCCGCGTCAACGTGAAGCTCGTCGCGGAAGTCGGCGTCGGCACGATTGCCTCGGGCGTCGCCAAGGGCCACGCGGACGTCATCCTCATTGCCGGACATGACGGCGGCACCGGCGCTTCGCCGACCTCGTCGATCTACAATGCCGGTGCTCCGTGGGAACTCGGTCTGGCTGAAACGAACCAGATTCTCCTGCTCAACGACCTGCGCAGCCGCGTAATCGTGGAAACTGACGGCCAGCTCAAGACCGGTCGCGACGTCGCCGTTGCCACCCTGCTGGGTGCCGAAGAATACGGCTTCGCCACCGCTCCGCTGGTGACTGTCGGTTGCTTGATGATGCGCGTTTGCCAGAAGAACACTTGCCCGGTCGGTGTCGCCACTCAGGACCCGCGCCTGCGCAAAAAGTTCGCCGGCAAGCCCGAGCACGTGGTCAACTTCATGAAGTTCATCGCGATGGAATTACGCGAGCTCATGGCCGAGCTTGGCTTCCGCACGATCAACGAAATGGTCGGCCACGTCGAGTGCCTCGACACCGCCAAGGCCGTCAACCACTGGAAAGCCAAGGGCGTTGACCTGACCAGCATCTTCCACAAACCGGACGTCGCGGAAAACGTGGGCACCTACTGCATGAAGCCGCAGGACCACGGGCTCGACAAGGCGCTCGACAACACGCACCTGCTCGCGCTCTGCAAGCCAGCCCTCGAAAAGGGCGAGAAGGTCAAGCTGACCCTGCCGATCGTCAACATCAACCGCGTCGTTGGCACTATCACGGGCTCCGAACTCACGCGCCGCCATGGTGCCGCCGGACTACCGGAGGACACGATTCACCTGCACTTTCAGGGCAGCGCTGGTCAGTCGCTGGGCGCATTCTGCCCCAAGGGCATGACCTTCGAGCTCGAAGGTGACGCCAACGACTACATCGGCAAGGGCGTTTCCGGGGCGAAGATCATCGTTTATCCGCCAAAGGGTTCGTCCTTCAAGGCCGAGGATAACATCATCGTCGGCAACGTCGCCTTCTACGGCGCGACCGAAGGTGCGGCCTACATCAACGGCATTGCGGGCGAACGATTCTGCGTGCGCAACTCGGGCGTCAAAACCGTCGTTGAAGGCGTGGGCGACCACGGCTGTGAATACATGACCGGTGGTCAAGTCATCTGCCTCGGCGTTACCGGCCGCAACTTCGCCGCTGGTATGTCCGGCGGTACGGCTTACGTTTACGACATCGATGGCCAGTTCCGCACCCGACTCAACCCGGACATGGTCAATGTCTACGAACTCATCGAGTGCGGTGATGAAGAAATCGCCAACGTCCGCTCGGAGATCGAAAAACACGTTCAATACACCGGCTCGGCCCGTGGTCAGGAGATCCTCGACCAATGGGAAGAGCTTCGTTCGAAATTCCTCAAGGTCCTGCCCCGCGACTACGAGCGCATGCTCAATGCGTTCAAAAAGGTGGAAGAGCAAGGCCTAACCGGGGACGAAGCCGCCATGGCCGCGTTCCAGGAAAACCTCGCAGACCTCTCCCGCGTCGGCGGCAACTAAGAGAATTGGCCACGGAGACACGGAGAGCACAGAGTGAATTCAACGATAACGGCAGATTGCACAATCAACTCGCTTACAGAAGAGGTGATTGGCTGTGCCATTGCCGTTCATCGAGAACTTGGGCCCGGTCTCTTAGAAAGCGTCTACGAAAGTGCGTTGGCCGTGGAACTCAGTTGCCACGACATACCATTCGAACAACAGAAACTGCTTCCCATCTTTTATCGAGACCGCCATATCGGTGATTTCAGAATCGATATGCTCATCAGCAATCAACTGATTCTCGAACTAAAAAGTGTGGAGCGCCATGACCCGCTTTTCGAAGCGCAATTACTATCCTATATGAAGCTTGGTGGCATATCCACTGGGCTACTCATTAACTTCAACAGCAAACTCCTCAAGAACGGCATTAAGCGCATGGTGCTTTGACTCCGTGCTCTCCGTGCCTCTGTGGCAAACCTTCTAACATTATGGGAAAACCAACCGGATTTCTGGAAGTCGAACGCAAGACCGTCACCGAGATTGCGCCAACGGAGCGCATCAAGAACTGGAAAGAGTTCAAGCTGCACCCCGAGGATAAGCACCTCAAGGAACAAGGTTCACGCTGCATGGACTGCGGCACGCCGTTCTGCCACACGGGCCACCTCGTGTCCGGCATGGCCAGCGGCTGCCCCGTCAACAACCTGATCCCCGAGTGGAACGACCTCGTCTATCGCGGTCGCTGGAAAGAAGCACTGGAGCGCCTCCACAAGACCAACAACTTCCCGGAGTTTACCGGCCGCGTCTGCCCCGCCCCCTGCGAAGGCTCCTGCGTGCTTGGCGTCATCGAACCACCCGTCACCATTAAGAATATCGAGTGCGCCATCATCGATACCGGTTGGGAAAAAGGCTGGGTCGCCCCGAACCCGCCCGAAGAGCGCACCAGCAAGAAGGTCGCCGTTGTTGGCTCCGGCCCGGCAGGACTCGCCGCCGCCGACCAGCTCAACCAGGCCGGCCACTCCGTCACCGTTTACGAGCGCGCAGACCGCATTGGTGGCCTGCTCATGTATGGCATTCCCAACATGAAGCTCGACAAGGAAGAAGTCGTTCAGCGCCGCGTGGACCTGTTGACCGCCGAGGGTGTGACCTTCGTCACCAACACCGAAATCGGCAAGGACATCACCGCGAACCAGCTTCAGGACGACTTTGACGCCGTGCTATTCTGCACCGGTGCCACCAAGCCCCGCGATCTCCCGATAGCCGGCCGTGAGTTCAAAGGCGTTCACTACGCCATGGAATTCCTTACCGGCAACACCAAGCACCAACTCGACCACAAGTTCGACGGCTCCCTCCCGGAAATCAATGCCAAGGGCAAGGACGTCGTCGTCATCGGCGGTGGTGACACCGGCACGGACTGCGTCGGCACCTCCATCCGCCACGGCTGCAAGAGCGTCGTGCAGTTGGAAATCATGCCACGCCCCCCGGAAGAGCGTCAGGACGACAATCCCTGGCCGGAATGGCCCAAGATTTACCGCATGGACTATGGTCAGGAAGAAGCTGCGGCGCTTCAGGGCGAAGATCCGCGCGAATACCTGGTCATGACCGAACGCTTCATCGACGACGGTAACGGCAACTTGGCGGGACTGGAAATCGTCAACATCGAGTGGGGTAAGGACGAGAATGGCCGCTTCGTGCCCAAGAAGCTCGAAGACACCCGCCGCACGCTTTCGGCCCAACTCGCCACACTCGCAATGGGTTTCCTCGGGCCGGAGCAAACCGTCGTGGAGCAGTTGAAACTGGAAACCGACCTGCGCTCAAACATCAAGGCCGAGCACGATCAATACACGACCAGCGTGGAAGGCGTATTCGCCGCCGGTGACTGCCGCCGTGGCCAAAGTCTCGTCGTCTGGGCAATCAACGAAGGCCGTGGTGCCGCCCGCGAAGTCGACCGCTACCTGATGGGCGTGACGACCCTGCCCTGAGGCGATAAACGCTCCAATCATCTTCAAACAGAAACGGCGTTGCCATGCAGGCAGCGCCGTTTCTGTTTGTAGGTTTATTAATCGAGAAAGAAGAATGGATTCGAAATCAGACCTTTACCGCGAGAATTCGTACTAATATAACAGGTTTATAATTTCAATTTACTATCGGCCATGAAAACTATTTAATGAAAAATATACTCTTGGCCTCTTAGCTGCTACTAACTCTGAACATAAAACAAATGTATAATCTAACCTGTAAATCCTTTAAACCCCTCGCAATTGCACTCCTGGCCAATTCCACTTTGTGCCTATCCTCTCACGGGATTATGAACATTGTTTTTGAACAGGTGGACACAAGTGTTGTCGCCAGTTACACAGGCTCCTTTGCCAACTGGAACGGCACGGATGGGGAGGAGGTTTCCTACGCCAGCAATGCTTTGGTGGCACGACTTGGCGAGAGTTCCGGCTACTTCACCAGCTTGGATTCGAATTTCTGGGAGCTTGATTACAGCATCCTCAGCGGGACGATGGGTGGATCAATCCCGTTTGCTGACGGATTCACTTTTGCAAATTCACAGGATGGAGATGCTTTCTCGGTGAGTTTTGATACTTTGATTCTGCCAAACAACTACACCTCTGATACGGAGATTTCCGGTAGCATCACTTTCACCAATACCGAAATTGCCGACCTAGAGTACGAACCCGGTGCATTGTCGGCAGGAAGCGTCTTTACCTTTAGTGGCTATACCTTCAACGTCTCTGTCGTCCCCGAACCTTCCACCTACGCTGTACTTTAGGCCTACTCGTTTTGGGCGCGACCGGGTTTCAGCGCTTCCACAGGGGCTCGCATGGCAAGAGATCAGGCGTTTCATCTTAACATTCTTGGGAAAAACCCATCGGCATAGTTCAGAGGCAAAATGTTAATATGAAAAGCCTGCCCCTTTGCTCTGACCTATGAAATACTTCATTCTACTACTATCAGTCTTATCTTCAATTATGATGTGTATTTGTTTCAAGCATGCCTCAGCAGCATACAGCGCAAACTTAATACATTTCGATCTAATTGAGAAGCACGTAAACGGACTACCAGAGGACTCTGAGGAAGTACGATTGAATCGCGCTATGAGCTATCTGGAAGAAGCATCTCTATTGTTGCGCGATGCGAACCACACTAGACGGAAAGCTTGGTTCTTCCTTAGCGTATCATTGCTTTGCTTATCTTTATCGACTTTCTTAAATTTCCATTTACTTAAAGAGCGCCTTAAATGACGATGACGTGGCGGACGAGTCCACGAGCTTACGCTCGCGGCTACCGGGCGTGGCGCTGAGTGTTGTTCGCCTTTTCCTGAATTCATCGTCAGGAAGAAATGTCCTTTCTCAATTGATCTTCCGGGGTTATTATCACACCAAACCCCGAAGGCCTCCAGAAGAAATCCCTTCGGGCCTTCGCGTGAGCTGAATGACAGCGTAGTGGCCCCGAATCCAAGCGATTTAGTGAGGCCGGGCTTCGGTTTCCATTTGCGGAAAACGGCGTTGCCAACTGCGGCAGCGCCGTTTTTGGTTGTGGGGTTGACCAATGGGGAAATTTGTCTGGGAGATTGTGAAATTCTGCAGTGTGCAGGGAACGCTGCTGGGCATCTTCCTGCTGGTCTTCTTTGGCATCCCCGAGAAGCACCATTATCTGGCGTCGGCCGAGGATAAAGTCTACCGGCTGCAACATGCCGACGGCCCCCGCATTATCCTCATCGGCGACTCCGGCGTCGCCTACGGAATGAAATCCGCTATGATCGCGGAGGAATTCCCCGGCTACACGGTGGTCAACATGGCCCTGATGGCGGGCTTGGGCTTTCGCAACATCATCGCTGAAATTGAGCCCGAACTACACGAGGGCGACGTGGTCGTGATGATCTTTGCCCACCAGCTTTACGACCGCAATCTGCTGCATTATCAGTATTGGAACTACGTCACTTATCGCCCGGAGATGCTCCTGCGGGCCGATTGGCGCGATTTCCCAATCATGGTTGACGATGCGTTCTTTTTTGTGAACCGCGCGCTGCGAACCTACAAGCGCGTGATGACGTACAAAGTCCACCCCGAACGCGAAGCCCCGATTCACCGCGCCGGTTTCAATGAATATGGCGACCTGCAGGCGCACCACTCCCTCCAGACGCTTCCCACCACGCGCATGGAGATGGCCGACCTGAAGATGGAGAACAAGCCATTCGCGCGCGAAGTCGTGCACGAGCTCAATGCCTTTGCCGAACGTGCTGAAGCCAAAGGCGCGACGGTGCTCTATATGTTCCCGCCGATCCCGGAAACTGCCTGGGAAGTCAATGGGGAGCTAATCCGCGAGTCCGCGAGCTTCCCGCAGGAAGGCTTGGAATTTCCGATTATCAACGAGCCCGGCGAAATGGTTTATCCGGACAATTTTTTCTATGACACCAATTACCACATGATTGGGGTTGGTGCCACCCGTCGGTCCGAGCTGCTCGCCGAACGTCTCAAGGACTACGTGCCTACATCCAGCAATACCAGTCAGGAGCAGCGGCCATGAGTGGAATCTTCGAGCAGCATTTCGATCCATTGGCGGGCACCCATGGCAAGTCTGGTGACTTACGGCGCTTCCTGGTGACCTTTGGCCTGTTCGGTTTTTTCCAGGCGGTGATTCTCATTACGTGCGTTGTCATCTTTTTCAGCTATCCGCGAGGCAACGACCCCAGTGCATGGGGAGTGGAAAAGCGGATGCGACTCACGATCACGCCCGGCCCCCGACTCGTGCTGATGGGTGACTCCAGTCTGGTGCTCGGACTGAACTCCACCGCGCTCGAAGAGGCTTTCCCGGCCTACAACCCCGTCAACGCCGGCCTGTACGCCTTCCTTGGCCAACGAGTGATGCTCAACGAAGTCGAAGACCTCGTGCGCCCGGGCGATGTCGTAGTCATCAGTTGGGCCTACGCTCACTTTGCCCGTAACGAGATCGCGAACCTTTATTACCACTATGCCGTGCAGCGCCCGGAGTCGATTTTGCACTTTCGCAGTGAGGAAATTGCGTGGTTTCTCGACAGTTGCAGCTACATGATCAAGGAGGCAATGAAGCGCTCGAAAAAGGTCCTGATGGGGTCGGAGCGCGCGGCGTTTGGGCCACCCTACGGCCGTGACAGCCTAAACCGCTACGGCGACGGCGTGGGCCACTATGGGATGGAGAGTCCTCCCGGAATGACGCCCGACATCAAACCACTGACCATAACGCCGAATGGCTACACCGGCGGCATCATTGACTACCTCAATGACGTAAACGCCAAGCTTGAAGCCCGCGGGGCAAAGGTACTGTTTGCCTACCCGCCGATCACGGAGACTTCCTACGAGGATAATCGCGAGGCACTTGACCTGCTCGACCAAACACTCCGGACGCGTCTTGATTTCCCGGTAATCAATCGACCCGACGAGATGTTTTTCCCGCGTGACCAGTTTTACGACACCGCTTACCATCTGAAAGAGCCGTCCGTTTACGACCGCTCCGACCGCCTCGTAGAAAGCCTGCGTCCCTATCTCACAGACCAGCCGGAGAAATCGGGCGAGGCCCAACCATAACCTCCAACCGCCGTTCGTTACTGTGCGCCGATTCTTCCGGGAGTTGTTTAAATTTAGCTTAGTGCAAGCCTTGGTGCTCGGCGTTGCACTGGCGGTGTTCTTTGGCGCACCGAACAAACATCATTACTTTGCATCTGCCCGCGATAAGCAGGCACGCCTGGAATCGCTCGAAGGCGAACGGCTGATTATCGTGGGAGACTCCGGCGGGGCCTATGGCATCTATTCGCCCATTCTTGATGAACACTTTCCGGACCGCGAGCCGGTCAACATGGCGCTAATGGCTGCCGTTGGCCTGCCCACGATGCTGGCCGAGGTCCGCAACGAACTGCGCCCGGGCGATGTCGTGGTGCTCGTGCTGGCCTACCACCATTTCGACCGCTATATCCCCAGTTGGGAGTTCTTCAATTACACGGCGTACCGACCCGACATGATCTTCACTAAGCCAATGCGGGAGTGGCCGGAGTTCGGCAAAATCGGCTTTTTCTTTTTCCAACGTGCCACCCGTGCGCTAGTGCGGTATTTCACCATCGGCCCACACCAGCCCAAGAAACCACCGCTGCACTACGAAGGTTTCAACGAATACGGCGACCTCGTGGCCCACCATAATATGGAGCCACTGGCCAATCTCGACTTTGCCATGGACGACCTTTCTCTAAGTAAGGACGGTCATGCCAAATACACCGCGCGCATGCTAAACCGGTTTGCGGCTGATGCTGAGGCTCGCGGCGCACAGGTATTCCTCCTCCTGCCATCCGTCAGCGAGTCTACCTGGGAGCGCAATGGCGAAGTTTTGCGACGTATCGAACAATTTGAAAATAACAACTTGGATTTCCCGATCCTGAACCAAGGCGAGGAAGTTGTTTATCCTGACAGCGATTTTTTCGACACCTACTATCACTTGACCGGTGAGGCGGCGAAACGCCGGACCGAGTTCTTGGCCGAGCGACTCAAAGCCTATCTCGACCACGCGGAGAAATCCGCCCCGGCCAACTAAAGAAGTTTGTCTGAACGCGACTGGACGTCCAGTTTCGCCCGTATGGAAGCCACGCTACTCGTTCTCGCCGCCGGTATGGGCAGCCGCTACGGCGGTCTTAAGCAAATCGACCCGATGGGCCCCAACGGCGAAACCATCCTCGATTACTCCGTCCGCGATGCCCAAGCCGCAGGGTTCACCAAGGTCGTCTTCGTTATCCGTCGCGACTTTGCCGGGCTGTTTAAGGAGGCCGTTGGCGACCGCTATGCCGACCAGCTCACCGTCGAATATGCCTTTCAGGAACTCGAAGACCTGCCCGACGGTTTTCAGGTTCCCGCGGACCGCGTTAAACCGTGGGGCACCGCACATGCCATTCGTGCCGCCCGCGGCGTCATCAACGAGCCGTTCATTGCAATTAATGCCGACGACTACTATGGCCCCGATGCCTACCAACAAATTGCCGGGCATTTGAAAAGCATCGATCCTGCTGATGGCGGTGCCATTGCGATGGTGGGCTACCCGGTAAGAAATACGCTGTCGCCCCATGGCACCGTCAGCCGCGGCGTTTGCCAGACTGCCGACGGTCTATTGAAAGGCGTTGAAGAACACACGGGGATTACTTCCGGGGCCCACGGAAAAATCACGGGCCAGAACCTGGTTGGCGAAACCGTGGGAATCGACGGCGATGCCCTCGTATCGATGAATTTCTGGGCCTTCACCCCTGCATTTTTCCCACTATTGGAGGCACATTTCACCAACTTCCTCCGCGAGCGCGGCGAAGCACCTAAGGCCGAATGCTACAGTCCAAGCGTCGTCGACGAGCTTATACAATCAGGCAAAGCACGCTGCCCAGTTCTGGCGACCTCCGGCGAATGGTTCGGCGTCACCTACCCGGAAGACAAGCCCCTCGTGCAAGAACGCCTGCGCCAGCGGGAAGCTTAAACAAGCTTCTCTGCCAGCAGCAGTTCAGCAATCTGAACAGCGTTCAGGGCTGCGCCCTTCCAGAGCTGGTCACCACTGACCCAGAGTGCGAGGCCGTTGTCCAGTGCGCTGTCCACGCGGATCCGGCCTACGCCGCACTTTTCCTTACCGGAAAAGTCCAAAGGCATCGGGTAACGCTTTTCACCAGGCTCATCGACCAGTTCGGCACCTTCGAACAGTTCAATCAGCTGGCGCGCACGTGCGACATCGACCGGCTTCTCGAATTCGGCGTTGATTGCCATGGAATGCGCGCGGAGGACCGGCACACGGACACAGGTCGTGGATGCCTTCAACTCCGGCAGCTCAAGGATCTTGCGGCTCTCGTTGAGCATCTTGTGCTCTTCCTTCGTGTAGCCATCGTCATAGAAAACGTCCACGTGAGGAATCAGGTTGAAAGCGATCTGGTGCGCAAATTCCTTCACTTCGAGCGGCTCGCTCTTGGTCCAGGCGTGGACCTGCTTTTCCAGCTCTTCCATCGCAGCAGCACCAGCGCCCGAAACGGCTTGATAAGTGGCCGCAAAAAAACGCTTCAGGCCGAACTCGCGGTGCAGCGGATACAAGCCCATCAACGCAACGGCAGTCGAGCAATTCGGGTTTGCAATGATCCCCTTGTGATTACGCACGGCGGCGGGGTTGACTTCCGGCACAACGAGCGGAACGTCGGGATCCATGCGGAAGGCCGATGAGTTATCGATCGCGATGCAATTGCGCTTCGCCGCCTCGGGGCACAGCGCCTTGGAGGTGTCGCCTCCTGCACTGAAAATGGCAATATCGAGATCTGCAAAGGCTTCCGGGGTCGACTCTTTCACGGTCCATGACTTGTCCTGCCAGGTAATGGTTTTCCCAGCGGAACGGCTCGAAGCGAGCAGGACCAACTCCGCCATCGGGAAATTCCGACGGTGCAGCAGGTCGATGAGTTCTTGACCAACGGCGCCGGTTGCGCCGACGATGCCTACACGATAGCTCATGAATATCTCCTATTTTCAGCGACTGATCGAAGTGTGCGACCAGCATTCAGTGAAACCGACGGACCATGCACTGTACGTGTCCATTTGCGAGCAAAAACTTTTTCATTACCGGTCAGGCGAGTTGCAAAAAACTTACACCGTTTCGACGTCGCGCCGCCCGCCAAGCTGTGTGGAGAACTCCCTTGGAACACCAACGGGCCTGCATTTCATCGATGAAAAAATCGGTGATACCCTACCCGCTGGCACGATCCTCAAAGGCCGTGTTCCCACCGGCGAAAATTGCTACGAGCTATCCATCGAACGTAACGCGGAGAATCTCATTACAACGCGTATTCTCTGGCTCCGTGGACTCGAAACGGGCCACAACGCCGGCCCCGGCATCGACACTCACGACCGCTATGTCTACCTGCACGGCACCAATCAGGAAGACCGCCTCGGCACCCCCAACAGCCACGGCTGTGTTCTCCTGAGCAACGCAGACGTCACCGAGTTGTTCGACGTCATTCCTGGCGGGACTCTGGTATTGATTGAGAGGTAGCGCGGTTGGGGGACCAACCGCGCTACCATACATTAGGCCTTCGTGGCGCGATGCGGTTGGAGGACCAACCGCGCTACCTGATTACAAAAAAGCCCCCTGCTTCGAGTGACGAACC
>JBNNDZ010000474.1:0-2706 GCA_050285865.1 Puniceicoccales bacterium | reverse complement strand
GGGACACTATCGTCGAGCGTCCCCTCCGCGTTGGCACGGACACTTGGATTGCGGTTGCTGCTGGCCGCACGTCGAACAGCGGCTCATCGTCGAATCAAAGCTTCAGCCTCGGCGTCAAAAGTGACGGCACCCTGTGGGTGTGGGGGCGTGGTGCCGGAGTCCTTAATGGGCAGGGCCTGTCAGGCACTGCAGCGCCCAATGGGCTGTCTCCCGCTCCCGTGCCCAACAGCACCGCCCGCACTTGGGTGGATGTTGAGGCGGGCAATGTCCACGCGTTGGCGCTTGCCTCCAACGGCCAGATCTACGCTTGGGGGCAATCGACCAATGGCCAACTGGGCTTGGGTACACAGCGTTCCGGCTCAGGCAACCTGAACCTTGAGTTCCCGATCAGTGCGACTTACCCCACCCGCGTAGGGACACAGTCCAACTGGACATCGATTTCGACGGGCTCTTATCAGAGCTATGCCATTAATAACAGTGGCCAGCTTTTTGCCTGGGGCTTGAACAGCAGCGAGCAGCTTGGTCAGCCCGTTACGTTCAACGAACAAACCTTTGATCTGCGCAATATTAACATCTTTGTACCGACTCAGATCAGCTCAGTCAACAACGTGACATCAGTCGATGGTGGGCGTGACGACCTGAATTCCGGTCCGCGTCTCAGCGATAACCGCGAAATCACTGGATTTACTCTGCTTACCGGAACCGCGGCGGGAGACCAGGGCATCTTTACCATTGGTGGCAATATGAACGGGCAACTCGGCACGGGGACCATTACATTCCTGCCGTCTTATACACCGGTGCGCACGAGCGCAGATGGCTTGTCTATCTCGATTACGCCGCCGATTTTGGACCCGACTACGATCGGAGTGAATTCGCTTAATAATATCTCGGTCACGGTCGCTAATACGGGACCGATTCCCGTTACGGCTGATTACACGGTTGAGATCTTCATCTCGACCGATGAAACCCTCAGCGTTAACGACGATGTAAGCATCGCGACGCGGACGGTTACCGATACCTTGCCGATCAACTCCACGAATGAATTGAATTTTCCCGATGTGTTGATCGGTGACCGCCCACCAGGCACCTATTATCTCATCAGTCGCGTATCGTTGCCGGATTCCACCATTGAAAACAGCTCACCGGACACCTTTGGAGTCCAGGCGATTTCGGTGGTCCGCCCAAGCCTGCTGCTGAGTAACCTGAATATAGCCGGTGGAACTACAATCAACGCCGGTCAGTCGTTCAGCAATATCACGTTGGACCTTTCCAACCAAAATATCGGCATCGTTCCAGTCGGCACGCCGCTTCTGCTGGAAGTGTTCCTGCTTAGCGACTTGAGTTTTGACCCGGAAGTTGATTTGTCGATTCCATCAAGTATTTCACCGCTGACTACGATCACTTACGACGGCGGCCTTAATGCCGTTGCAGCTACGACGCCGCCTCCGCCGCTCACCCACACTTTCACGATTCCCACATTGAACCCGGGCATCGAGGACAGCGGACAAGAGTTTTATAAACTGGTGTTTGTCATCAACCGTAATGGCACCGTTGGTCAGGAAACAGGTGTCACCAAGGATAATTTTATCGTCCAGCAGGTGAAAATCAATGCGCTCGATCCGGTTGGTCCAGCTATTGACTATGGCAATGTTGGACCATTGGGCGGGAATGACCAGTGGCTATTCATTTCCGATACCCTGGCAATGAACAGTGATGCACTTCAGAGCCCGGAACTCACACCGGGTAATTCATCCAGCTTTACATTGCCGGTATTTGGCCCGACCACCATCAATGCTCCCTGGTTGATCGATGCCGGTCCAAATGACACGCTGAAATACACCCTCACGGATGCCAACGGGGATCCGATTACGGCATCCGGCGGTGGCGATTTTTCGGAATCGATCAGTGGCTTCAATCCAACCTATACACCCCAGTTGATCGTCGTTGATGCCAATTCAACGCTCTATAACGAAACGCTCGCCACGGCACCTTACCCGTGGACCATTGAGTGGACCTACGAGCAGGTGGACGCAGTGGCTTTGGCCTTTGCGCGGGTAGACCTTGAAGTTCCTGTATTCCTTCCCAATCCTAACAATGAGGAGTTCTTGGGCACAGTCGATCCGAGCGCGCCGGTGAATGGCAATGCGGCCATGGCTGGCGTTGGCATGGAGGATGGCGATGTCGCGGTGCTCAACCTCGACGTTGACCTTACGGAGAATTCGCTGGTCAAATTCTGGTGGCGCACAGCGGGTGACGCTGGCGTCGATGTGATGACTTTCGCGGTTGATGGCATTGTACAAACACTCCCGACGGAGGAATTTGACATCAATCCGTCACCGGCGGCCATCTCCGGCGACACAAACTGGCGTCAAGTCGCCTTCCCGGTTGAGTCCGGGCCACATACCTTGCGGTGGACTTTCCGCAAGGATAGCGAAAACCCCAATGCGCGGGCTTTCATCGACGGGCTGCAAATCCTCGAGCCCATCCCGGCGACGAATTTGTATAACCGCGATAATCCGGATCCGGCATTGCCTTTGCCATTGTATAGCTTTGAAAACATTCCGCCGAGCAACGTCGACATGACGGTCGAGACAGTCATTGCGACTCCGGGTACTTATATTCTCGATGACTCGAACGGCACGGGCAGACTTCCGATTTCGGTAGCGGTAACGAACATCGGGGCCGATTTCGAATCCCTTCCCAGCT
>JBNNDZ010000473.1:0-3735 GCA_050285865.1 Puniceicoccales bacterium | reverse complement strand
AGGCGCAGGTAAATCAGCGCAAGGCTCAGGTGAGCCAAGCTGAAGCGCAGATGTCGCTGGCCGATGCGAATAAGCTGCGTGCTGAGCGCCTGATTGAAAGTGACGCCATCAGCGAGGAGGAGCTTGATATTCGTCGCAGTCAACAATTGCAGGCGCAGGCAGACCTGGAAGCAGCAAAAGCATCATTGGAAGCGGCCGAGCTCGACCTTTCTTTTACGCGCGTAACGGCACCGATCGAAGGGATAGCCGACCGCTATTTTGTCACCGAGGGCAACCTTGTTACTGGTGAAAACCAGAGCGCTACACTGCTCACGACCATCGTGCCGCATAATCCGATCTACGCCGTGTTTGAGGTTGATGAGCGCTCTTTCCTCAAGAATTTGCGTTCTTACTTCAACGGAAACTATCCAGGACGTTCCGAGACAGGGGCGATTCCCGCTTACCTTGGGCTCGATGGCGAAGAGGGTTATCCCCGCGAAGGAAGCATCAACTTCGCCAGTAACCGTCTTGATCCGGGCACGGCAACGCTGACCGTGCGTGCGATATTTGACAATGACGACGGGTTTATGACGCCTGGGCTCTTTGCACGCATCCGAGTGCCGCAAAGCAAGGAAAAGGACGGCATCTTGATCCCGCAGGAGGCAGTGGGTGCGAGCCAGTCGATTCGCTACGTGTGGGTCGTCAAGGACGATAACACCGTGGCACAGCGACAGATTAAGCTGGGGCCAGTGATCGACGGTATGCGCCTGGTCAACGAGGGGCTGGAAGGTGATGAAACCATCATCATCAGCGGAATCCAGTTCGTGCAACCCGGTGCCCCTGTAAATCCGCAACCTGCGCCTAAGAAGGCTACGGAGGCTGAAGGAGACGCCCGATGAATATTGCACATTTCTTTATTGATCGCCCCCGGTTCGCGGTGGTGATTTCCGTGTTCATCGTCATCATGGGTATGTTGGCGTTTAAGGGGCTGCCGATTGCGCAGTTTCCCGAGGTGGCTCCGCCGACGGTGGTCGTGCAGGCAGCCTATCCCGGTGCGACTCCGGAAACGATCGCGGAAACCGTTGCCGCACCGCTCGAGCAGGAAATCAATGGCGTGGAAAACATGCTCTACCTTTCCTCTCAGGCAACGGCGGATGGTTCTCTTCAAATCACAGTTACGTTCGCTTTGGGGACGGACCTCGATACGGCGCAGGTGCTCGTGCAAAACCGGGTCGCGGTCGCCGAGCCACGATTGCCCGAGGAAGTGCGCCAAATCGGTGTCACGGTGAACAAGAGTTCGCCGGACATTCTGATGGTGGTGCAGATGTATTCGCCCGAAGACACCTTTGACCACCTGTTCGTCAGTAATTACGCCATCTTGCAGGTGCGTGAAGAAATCCGCCGCATCGAGGGTGTGGGGGAAGCGCGTTTGTTCGGTGCCCGGGAATACGCCATGCGCGTATGGCTGGACCCCGAGAAACTGTCCTCACTCGACTTGATTCCAGACGACGTAGTCGCTGCATTGCGTGAGCAAAATGTTCAGGTGGCCGCTGGTGTATTTGGGCAGCAGCCAGTCGATACCGGTGTGGCGTTCCAATATAACATTAACGCGCGTGGGCGCTTGGAAAGCCCGGAAGAGTTTGACCAGATCGTTGTCAAAACCGGCGAAGATGGCCGCATTGTTCGCTTGAGTGACGTGGCCCGGGTGGAGTTGGGTGCGCTCGACTACGGCGTGATCAACTACGCTACGGACAAGCAAGCGGTCGCCCTGCCGATTTTTCAACGACCTGGCACGAACGCGCTCGATACCGCGCAGGCCATTCGTGATAAGATGGAAGAGTTGGGGAAAGATTTCCCGGAAGGCCTCGAATACAGCATTATTTACGACCCGACGCGTTTTATCGAGCAGTCGATTGAAGCGGTTCGCGCGACAATCTTTGAGGCGATCCTGCTCGTGGTCATCGTGATCATCGTCTTCCTGCAATCGTGGCGTGCAGCGATCATTCCACTGCTGGCAATTCCCGTTTCGCTGATCGGCACATTTGCGATCATGGCGATCCTGGGCTTCTCGATCAACAATCTCACGTTGTTCGGGCTCATCCTGGCCATCGGTATCGTGGTGGACGACGCCATTGTGGTGGTGGAGAATATTCAGCGTAACATCGAGGAGGGGCTGGAGCCGCGAGCGGCTGCCTTCAAGGCGATGAAGGAAGTTAGCGGGGCGATCATTGCGACCACACTCGTTATGGCCGCGATCTTCATTCCAACTGGTTTCGTGCCGGGCATCACTGGGAAATTCTACCAGCAGTTCGCCCTTACGATTGCCGGATCGGTTATCATCTCCTCGTTGGTGTCATTGACGCTGAGCCCTGCGCTCGGTGCGATTCTGCTCCACAAGGGCGACGATCACGACTGGTTCACGAAGATTTACATGTTCTTGTTCGGATGGTTCTTCCGTTCCTTCAACTGGGCATTCGATAAGTTTACGAATGGTTACACTGGATTGACCAAACGTCTGGTGCGGCTCTCGTTCATCGTGGCGATTGTTTATGCGGGCATGCTTGCGCTGACCTGGATGGGCTTTAGCCGGGTGCCGGGTGGCTTCATCCCGCCGCAGGACCAAGGCTATGCCATTATCGCTGCTCAATTGCCGGATGCCGCGTCACTGAGCCGCACGGATGACGTCGTGCAGCGCATCGTGGACAGGGCAATTGCGGTTGATGGCATCGAGCACATCGTTGCATTCGCTGGATTCAACGGTGCCACCTTCGCCGGGGCACCGAATGCCGCCGCGATGTTCCCAGTGTTCGCTCCCTTTGAGGAGCGGGTGAAAACTGGCCGCACCGGCGAAAAAATTATCGCAGACTTGCAGCAGGCGGTCGGTGGAATCACCGATGCTCAGGTTTTCGTTATTACACCGCCTTCGGTCCGTGGTGTCGGTCGTGGCGGCGGTTTCAAAATGATGCTGCAGGATGAGGCCGGGCTCGGCTCGGCGGCGTTGGAACAAACTGCTTGGCAGCTGGCGATGGCCGCCAACCAGAATCCCGCCATTACGCGCACATTCACCCCGTTTCGCTCGTCGGTGCCGCAGTATTTCGCCGAGGTCAACCGGACCAAAGCGAAGATGCTCGATGTCCCGTTGGACAACGTTTACTCCGCGTTGCAGATTTATCTGGGCTCGCTCTTTGTGAATGAGATCAACCTGTTTGGGCGGACTTACCGTGTAACCGCGCAGGCTGATGCTCAATACCGTGATGACCCGGAGGACCTTTTCCGCCTGAAAACACGCAGCAACTCCGGCGACATGGTTCCGTTGGCCTCGCTTGTGGAATTACAGGAGCAGACGGGGCCCGACCGATTCCTGCGCTACAATCTCTACCCGGCTGCTGAAGTGCAGGGCTCAAATACACCCGGTTCGTCGACCGGTGAGGCAATTGCAGCCATGGAAAAGCTGGCGGACGAAATTCTGCCGCCCGGCATGGACTATCAATGGACCGAATTGGCCTATCAGGAAAAGGAGGCCAGCGGGGGCGCATGGATTTTCGTGCTCGCGGTTATCTTCGTATTCCTGGTGCTTGCGGCTCAGTATGAGAACTGGTCTCTACCGCTAGCGATTATTCTCATCGTCCCGATGTGTTTGACGGGAGCGATCTGGTTCGTGGCATTCCGCGGGCTCGATAACAATATCCTGACGCAGGTCGGCTTCGTTGTTCTCATTGGTCTCGCAGCGAAGAACGCGATTTTGATCGTGGAGTT
>JBNNDZ010000472.1:0-8305 GCA_050285865.1 Puniceicoccales bacterium | reverse complement strand
CGCGCTGATCGATGGCGAAGTTGTCTTTACTGAGGAAATCAAGTGGGACCCATATTTTCAAAATGACCCGCGCTACCACATTGAAGGCATTCAGGATAGCCTGGAACGGGCGGCCAAGCATTTGCCGCGTGTCGATGCCATTGGAGGCAGCGCTGCGGGTGTCTATGTAAATAGTGAACCGCGTGTGGCTTCCCTGTTCCGTGGGGTGCCAAAAGATGATTTCCAACGTGCTATTCGCCCAATCTTTCAAGAGCTGCAAAAGCAATGGAACGACGTTCCGTTTGTTGTCCACAACGATGGCGATGTTACAGCATTGGCAGGTGCTATGTCGCTGGGTGCGAATGGCGTCTTGGGCATCTCGATGGGCACCAGCGAAGCTGCCGGTTACATTAACCGAGAGGGTGTCATTACCGGATGGCTGAACGAGCTCGCATTTGCACCCGTGGACTACCGAATGGAGGCCCCCGCCGATGAATGGAGTGGTGATCGCGGCTGCGGCGTGCAGTATTTCTCCCAGCAAGCAGTGGGACGACTTATCGGGCCCTCGGGACTTGAGATCGACCAGGACCTGCCTTTGCCGGAAAGGCTGGAAATGGTTCAAGATAAAGTGAAAAAGGGCGATGAACGGGCCTTTGCTATTTATCAAACGATTGGCACCTACTTTGGTTACACCGTTGCGCATTACAGCGATTTTTATGATTTCCAGCACCTGTTGTTCCTTGGGCGAGTCAGCTCCGGCCAAGGTGGCCAGATTATTCAACAACAAGCAGAACGGGTTCTGGCGGATGAATATCCGGAATTAGCGGATAAGATCGCGATTAGCATGCCTGATGAAAAAATGAAACGGCATGGACAAGCAGTTGCCGCCGCCAGCCTGCCAGTATTAACTCCAGTCGTTTGATGATGACTTTTACTTCTCCAAAAGCAGACCTTTACATTCCTGATTCCCTCGCCGAAGACGTCGCGTTGTCGCGCACGACCCACCTTGGCGTTGGAGCGCACCAGGATGACCTCGAGTTCATGGCGCTGCATGGCATTCTGGAATGTTTTCAACGTCCCGATCAGTGGTTCGGCGGGGTTACCTGCACTGACGGTGCCGGAAGCGCTCGGACTGGCCCATACGCTGACTTTACGGACGAAGACATGAAGCAAGTCCGAGCCACTGAGCAAAGGGCGGCCGCCGTGGTCGGCCAGTATTCATTCATCGCGCAGTTGGGGCACCCAAGCTCTGTTGCGAAAAACGACCATCAACGTTCTTCGATGGTGGATGATCTCGTAGCTATCCTTAAGGCGACTCAGCCGAAGGTGGTATACACGCACAATCCATTCGATAAGCACGCCACGCACATTGGCGTTTTTAAGGCCCTGTTGGCGGCGATCCAACACTTGCCCGATGCCGAACGTCCCCAGCAGTTGATTGGGTGTGAAGTCTGGCGCGGTTTTGACTGGTTACCCGACCATCTGAAGCTCGTGCTCTCGCTCGATGCGCATCCAAATCTGGCAGCTTCGCTGAATGGCGTTTTCGATTCACAAATCGTCGGCGGCAAACGCTATGATCTGGCAGTTGAAGGTCGTCGCCTGGCGAACGCCACCTTCTTTGACGCTCATACGACGGACGTCGCCCAGCGCGTTGCGTATGCATTAGACATGTCCGAACTAATGTCCGGTGAAGTTGCTCTGCAGGACTTCTGTCAACGCATCCTGAATGCCTTCAATCAGGAAATCCTGGACGGTCTCACCTGATATAAAGCATCCCTGCATCAGTATTAGCGCAAGCAATGGTCCAGTTTAAAGGAGCCATGCCCGGCTTTAGAGCACTTTTTCATTCAATTGGCCGATCAGGTGGGTATCAGATCGGATGCAGCGCAAGGCGGCATTGATTAAGCGGGCTGGAAGCCTGCGATGCTCAAGCCGCCTTGCTGGCACGAAAATCACTAAAGGCCTATTGGCTTTTGAAAGAACTTCAGTGATTTTCTAAACAAGCTGCGATCATTACTTTGATTGCTGGGAGTCATCAAGCGAGTCCACGTCACCGCGCTTCTGGAAGGCTTCGCGGTCAACCAGCGACACGTGACCTTCGACCATACCGTTGTCGAGTGGGTTGTCTTCGCGAGCGGCCAAGTCTTTAAAGAGTTGGCGCAAATCAATGACACCACCGATCAAAAACCAAACCGTGGAGATGATGCCCAAAATTGCCGTGACGACCAAGCTGGTATAGAAGAAATAGTTACTCCACCACTCTACCGGCCAGGGCGAAAATACATTCCATATCAAGACTCCAATGAAGCACAGGCCAAATTTATATACGATGGCGTAGCCGAACACTGACCATGCAATGATCTTATCGCCACGTGTATATTCGGGCGTAATACCGATCATTTTCTTGCAGGCATTGTGAAAGCTCCATTTGAAAGGTTCTCTGTTTTCATTGGCGACATCATATACCCCACGATGAAGCAAACGGTCCAAATTGTACGCCTTGCGTTGCGTTAACAACGACCCCAGCACATAGGCCACAATGCCCGAGCACATGGCCATAAAGATTAGCTCGTAAGAGTTAATCGGGAATTTCACTGCGCTCATTTCCCAAACAATATAGGGGTTAAATGGGCTGGATGCTTCTCGTAGGAAATTGGCAACTGGAATGTGCCATCCATTGACTTCTAGCCATGGATAAACGGTTTGCGCCCAATTTCGCTGAAGCAGCAAACCAATGCCCGATAAACCGGATCCAAAAATCAGTGAGCCAAAGGCACCTACGGAGTTACCAAAACGGCTGTATAAGCCAAACACCATGATCGGTCCGGCTCCCCCCAGCCACAGGCCTGTCATGATCGTGGTGAACATGATGATGTAATCGATCTGGACAAAGAAGATCGATACAATGAAAAAGAAAATACAGACGCCGACCGATGAAAGTCGCAGTAGTAAAACGTGCTGCTTTGGTGTTAGCGGCTTTTTACGGAATGGTATAATAATATCCTGAATGATGGTCGATGACGCATTGAACACACGCGAATCGTCCGTGGAAATCAGCAACATAATCATCAGCAGACAGAACAGGCCCATCAGCCCCACTGGTAAAATATTCCTTAGCGCCACCGGTAGCATCATTTGGTGGTAAAGGGTTCGGAATTTCTGAAACTCCATATTCCCCTCGGGTGTGCCCGCCAAGGTTTCACGGGCGGTTTCGATATAGGGAGTATCGATGTTAGAGTCCTGCGATAGGGGTTCATCGACTCCGAACTGATAAGTGCTGGCCGGTATTTTTTCGAGGTTGGCGTTTAACTTATCGCGCAGTTCCGAGTCTACCACCACTTCCGCCGCGACCTTCTCAGTCAACTGTCGTCGGATTTCACGCGATTGGTCGGCGAACTTCGTGTGCGTCATCAACGCGATGACCATTACGGCGATTAAGAGTAGCATCAACCCGGCGTAGAGCACACGCCAGGTACCAAGTATTCCGGCCATTTTCTGTTCGTGTGGTGTGCGTCCACTGCTCGTCGTATCGTTACCGATCCAACTGGCGCGATTCAAAATGCTCCCCATAATGGTGACAAAGAGGGCGAAGATATTAAAGTCACGCAGCTTCTCGATGTCGAAGGGGTTGATGAAGCTTTCGCCGGGAGCGCGATGAATCATCGTGGGAGCAATGGTATCGTGCCAACCGAAGTTAAGGAAAATGTATCCCGCAATGATTACAAAAATCGGATAGCTCATCAGCCCCTGAAATGCATCGGATATAAGAAGCGAGATTCGACCACCCGGCCAGATCACTACCATGCATAAGCAGAGTGACAGGCCCACGATCAACCCAAATGTCGGTAGCGCGATGCCCAACACATTTATATTATGTGGAAGGCCCAGAAAATAGATGAAAAAGTTGGTGGCGACAGCGGGACCAATCGCATTGGTGATCATCTCTGAGATCGTCCGCAATGTTGCGGCCACAATCCGAAGCGGCCGATTGTAGCGCATTTCCAAAAACTGGCCAATCGAGAGCGATCGTGTTTCGCGGAACCGATAAACACAGTAGCCAGTAAGCCCCATGATAATGCCAACTGGCACTGTCAGATACTCCCAAAACGTGAGCGCATAACCAACTTGATACTTTGCCTCTACGAGTGCGACCAAAGTAATAACACTGAGACCGGCAGTTAAATCGCCTGCAGAAATCACATAGCGACCCGCGACACGGCCTGCCGCCAAAAAATCAACGACGCCGCGAACATATTTTCGACTACTGACAGCGAGGAAAAGCACCCCGCAAACGGGCACGATAGTTATGAGCCAATCAATCCAATGCATATATTGCCGTGAGTAATGTAATTTAAAACGAGGGTTGTCTAGTGGGACGCATAGCGAAACTCAGGGTATTAATTCCCTGAATTTTCATTATAAGCGCAGAGTATCCTCAGCGCTTGCGTAAAAAAGGGGCAGGGAATTAGTCGTGTTTACCGCATGGGCGACAAACGTAGGCCGACCCTAGGGCGTCCTCGCTTCCACACAATATAAATACCTCAAGCGGTAAAGCTATATGTTCAAAATCCTGGTAATTCGACGTAAAATGAGCCCATGCGAGGCATAGAAAAAGTTGTCGCCAAGATGATCACTCGACGAAAAACGGCATTACAGGGATGCAGCGCCACTGGAACTCAGGCACTTGGAAAAACTAACCAACTGGATTTATCGAGTTGGCGCTCTCGTAGATTGCGGACAAGCCGGGCTCACCGGCATCGACCAATGAAGCCTCCATGACCTGCCGAATCTCAATGCCACTGATATCGGACAGATTCCTGTTTTTCTTGTTAGCCAGCGCAACGGCGGTCCCGGCAGCCTCTCCCAAGGTCATACAGGTTGGCATAACACGAAAACTTCCAGCTGCTTCATGGGTTGCACTGATGCAGCGACCAGCTGCCGCTAAGTTTTCGATGCCTTTGGGCAAAAGGCACTCCCATGCGATTCCATAGGCATTCGAGCCCTCCTCGGTCATTTCAAATTGAGTATCCGAACCTTCCGGATTATGCACATCAATCGGATAGCAGCACAGCGTAACGCTGGACTCCGGAATTCGGCCGTCGCGAACATCGCTGTCTATCAATTCCGTACGCCCGATAATCCGACGGGATTCACGCACGCCAATTTGTGGACCTGTTTGCAAAAGATACGCACGGCTGAAACCGGGCACATACCGGACAAAAAACGAGCACAACTCCTCGGCCTGACGCCGACCTTCGATCTCCGCCAAAGTTGTTTCTTTGGGAAGGCAGGCGTTTAACCCATTGATACGCGTGCCGTTGATTGTTACCCTCGTTGGATCACTGGGCATGGACCAAACCATCGCAATCTCATTGCGCGGGATGGTCCAAAGGCCTTTTTGGCGTGCATCCGACACTTGTTCCCCAAAATGGTCACCAGCCACTGCATATTTTCCATTTACCATCGGCAGACCGGTATCTTCCCAAACTTGTGGGTCAAAGCCGCCCAATTGCACGACCATGGACATTGGCTGAGTCTTACCATCAGAGCGACGCCCATGTGTCATCTCTGCGCCTGCCAGGGCACAAGCATCTCCGTCACCCGATGTATCGATTAAATATCGGCACCGAACTTTGGTGGATCCACCTTTGTGCGCAAATGCCAGTAGCCATTCATCACCGTCCTTCTCAACCGAAGTCAGGATAACGTGGAATAGGCACTCGCCACCTGCCTCGAGGAACGTATTTTCCATGCTGACTTTACAGCCTTCCGGTTCAAAGAAATCGCCTTGTGACACCGGATCATAGTAGTGCATGCCGCGCACATGCATATTACGCACAAACTCCCGATAAATTGCTCCCGAAAGATTCTGGGTGCCGCTGTGGTGATTTAAATAGCAGCTGAGCCCAGCCGCAGTTCCCATACCACCGAGATAGCCATGGCGATCGGCCAGTAATACACTTGCGCCGCCGCGCTGGGCTGCTAGGGCAGCGCCATATCCCGATGAACCGCCCCCAATGACGACACATTGCTTGCGGATTAGCTTACTCGAAAACTGCATGTAGAAAATCTAGCGAGCAGACAAAATTACCAGCAAGGAAAGTAGGGGCGGAGGGGGCATTGACGTTCCACAAATGGAACCATATATTGCAGCCCGAACTAATCAATTGACTAAGCACCCCAACCATATTGGTAAACATCATGGCCCTAGGAAAGTCCCCTCTTAACAATGGTATCGCCGCAGTACGCCTGATGGTGCAGAGCGGCCACTCATGGGGAGTTACGGCCTTAGCCAAGGAGCTGGACATGCCCAAGTCATCCGTCCATCGCCTGCTTCAAAGCTTGATCGAACTTGGTTTCGTCCAAAAACTGGAGGACACCAAACGTTATACGGTGAGTGCCGACATTTTTGAATTCATCCACGAAATAGCGACGCACTTCGGTAAGAATCGCAGCTTGGGTGATTGCCTGTGGGAAGTTGCTCGAACTCTGGGCTGCAGTGTTTACCTAAACATGATCGGCAGCCAGTATTCATACGTTATATGTGCCGCGGGAGAAGAAGGCAATACATCGAAGCTTGGGCTCCACGCTGAATGCTACAAATCTTCCGCAGGCAAAGTGCTCATTGCGCAAATGGATGAGAAAGAATGGGCTAGATATGCGCCCCCTTCAGATGGCGAAAACAACGCCCAAAACGATCATCATATACAGCGCTTCTACGCTCAGTTACGCGAGGCACGAGAGAGGCGAGTGGCGTGGAATATACGTAAATCGGATTCTAACTATGTCTCGCTTGCTGCAGTGGTTAGGGAGCCGTTTATATCTCAACCGCGTTTGGCAGTGGCACTACTGCTTCGCCAGGAAGAACTGCGTCTGCGTGACCCAAGCGAACTTGAAGAAGCAGTGTTAGCCTTGGCCGACGAATTGGAACACAAGCTTGGCATGAACTAACGAGTCCATGCCAGCTGGTTCTTGTTCGCAAGCCAGATTCAGGCAGCCAGTCCGTTATATAAGTTCACTAAGTTTGATCGCATCCGGGGACAGTGGAAAAAGGTCCAGGATTTTGACGGGCATACCAGTCGCTATTGATCGATTTCCGGCGGCACCTACCAGCAATGAAGCAGCTCCTTGCTCATGGCCGGCATTACGACCAAACTTTTCGGCCGGTGGTTGTTGAGAAAACATTTGCTCCTGAATTAGCGGGTCTGCCCCTCCATGCCCACCCTCAGGCATGTTGACCGGTATATCCTGTGCATCTTCAAATAACCGCTGTAGTTTCAAGGTCGCACCGCGCGAAGCATTTGGCTCAAATTTGATGTCGCGATCCCCAGTAATGATGTGGGCTGCATGGTGCTCAAAATACTCGATCCGACCTTCGTCACCGGTGATTGAAACGCGAAATCCTTCTGCCGGGCAATATGCATTAAGGGAATAGCTGGCGATGACACCGCTCCGATAGCGAATCGTTGCGCTGAGAGAGTCTTCAATATTTATGCCCTCACGGAAAACGTTCTCATCCCGGATGTAGCCACTGTCGGCTTCGGCTTCACGGTAAAGCCCATTCAACGTCGGGTCACCTTCAAGGTTCATTCGAAACGGGTCCCCCTCGGATTCCTTGATCCCTGTGTATCGCGCGTAACGGGTTAGCTTTTCCTGACCGCGCGCGATGGCATTGTCTCGACCATAAAAAACCAAGTCTCCCATCGCGAACACTGTTTCGGGAATTGAATCGATCCACCAGTTTATCAGGTCAAAGTGGTGTGTCGACTTGTGGACAAATAGTCCACCCGACAGCTCTTTGTAGCTATGCCAACGGCGGAAATAGTCCGCGCCATGCGCTGTATTGAGCATGTATTCAAAATCAACATGCTTGACGTTGCCAATCGCACCGCTGGCGATCAGCTGATGTATTTGTGTGGCACCGGGTGCCCAACGGTAATTAAATGTAGTGCGCACCATGCGCCCAGTACGCCGCACCGCTTCGTCAATGGCAGCAAACTTTTCCGCATCGGTGGTCAGCGGTTTTTCGCAGATGACATCAGCTCCAAATCCCAGACTACGAACAATGAACTCATGGTGCAGATAATCGGGCACACAAACGATAACCGTGTCTGGCTTCGTTTCCTCAAGCATCCGATCAAAGTCCTCAACGGCATAATCCGGCACGGGCTCAATGCCATACTCACGGCAGAGCCGACTCTGATGCCACTGACGTCGCGTAGCACTTGAATCACAGAGTCCAACTAGCTCGCAACTTTCACGAAACGTATCCGCAATCGGATCTATGAACATGGGAATGCGCCCCCCGGTGCCCACGGCAGCGTAT
>JBNNDZ010000471.1:0-3727 GCA_050285865.1 Puniceicoccales bacterium | reverse complement strand
TGGAGCCGAAGAAAGATGGGACGATGCCCGATGCCGCGGAGGTCTTCCGCACCATAACGTACGCGGAGGCCCTGCAGCAACTGGGGGCCGAACTTGGTGTGCCGGTTGTCGACACGTTTTCGGCGATTTGGGATGCGGGTGAAGGCGATACACTGCGCGAACACGCCAAGTCGCTTTGGGCGTTTTTCCCGCAGCACTACAGCAAGCCGGAGACATCGCTGGTGGAAACCAACGGCAAGGGCGACACGATACATCCCAATGCGGCGGGTCATGCCCTGTTGGCCGAGGCCGTATTTGAGCGAATCGCCAGCGACACGCCCGAGGATGAGATGGCACTCTCCGCCTCAACTTTTTGGCGCAACGGCAAATTGATTACGCAGCTTGTGTTTGCGAATCAAGGCGAAGAGAAGCAGTCGGGCCAGTTGCGGATCTATCCATTTGCACAGAATGATTTGCACGAAACGTTCAACTACTCGCTTCAGCCCGGAGAGGTGGCCAATGTTTTTTTTACGTGGCCGGGGGTGGATTCGCCAGAAGCGTTGTTGGAGGAGCCGTTACGCCGGTTGTTTCGTGGGCCTAGTCCATACCTTCAAGTATTGTTGATTGTTGATGGGAAGCTGAGTTTGCGTGGCGTTTACGCCCCATGGCAGGACGGGACCCGCTTTACGGCCAAGCGCTATGTCGTGGAGGGAAATGAGGCCGTGATCGATGTTGATGCTTCCGGAGAAACGAAGGCGCGCCGTGTCGCGATTCCCGAAGGTGATGCCGTGGGCCGATTCCCCATTTACGATCAGACAGAGTCTGGTGGTCATGCGCAGTTTGCGGCAGCGGAATTTGCCTACACCCAGTTTGGCGCGGCGGTTTCTGCCGACGAAAATTTTGCGGTCGATGGATCGCTGGACGAATGGTCTGGCGCGGCGTGGTTACCGGTTGGCGAACCGGTGCAAGCGCGATGGAGCAGCGGTCCGATGGATTACCGCGCATCTCCCGAAGTTGCATTTACCTACTGGAGTTTTGCGGCTGACGAGGAGGGGGTATTTGTCGCCATACGGGGAACGGGAAATTTGGACCAGGATAGGGCGACGCTTTTTTTCGATCCGCGTGAGCCGGAGTTACTCGGAACGGTCGGGCCCTATTATTGGGTCGATGTTCAATTCCAGGAAGGCGGTCGCGTTACGCTGCGCGCGGGCGACTCGTCTCCAAAGAATAGCGCACCCTCAGGCCATTGGACGCAAACGCCGGAAGGCTTTGCCGCAGAACTGTTCGTGCCCTACGCAGCGCTCAACGTAACGGGCTGGCCGGAGTCGGGCGATCTCGGCGTATCGATTGTGTGGAGACATGTTTCGCCCGAATCGGGCGAGTCGACCTTTCTCATGTGGGCGGAAGATGGTCACCCGTGGAATACGCGGTGGTATGGCGTGGTTCGATTGAACCCCGACGGGCCGTTGCCTTACCGGGTGCGAGTCGAGTAGCTCGCTGGTTCAAGCGTGATCGACAGCGGCTCGTTCGTTGCCTCAAACGTCAGCTTTTGGCCGTCGATAACTACCTGAACGATACCATTGCCTTGTAGGTTCAGTGTGGTCTGCTCTGCGATGCAAAGGCTGGCTTGTGGTCCGTCGCTGAACAGCGAAATGTCCGGTGTTTCGATAGAGCCCACACCCACGAGAATGAGCCGCGTTGATTTTTCACGTTGGAGACAAGAGCCAAATTGGCCTTCAAAGCGAATGTCGTCATTGCTTTCAAATTGTGTCCCGGAACGGCAGAACCAGAACAGATCACGCCCGGCGGCATGATTGACTTCGGTGCCAATGATGCGCTCACCATCCTTCAAGGCGATGGCGCTAAGGTCCGCTTCGAGCCCGCTGGCAACTGGCTTGAGCACGGCAAGGTAATCCTGCGCATGTTGCTTGCTTAATTGTAAGTGCTCCATGGCAAACCAGTCTTCCGGTTCGCCGCGGTAGTGCAGTATCGGTTGGGTGGTTATGCTTTGTGATGCAAAGTCTTGCCCCGGAAGGATGATTTGAAGGTCGATCCCGAAGCGTCCCGGAAAGCGAAAATCACCCGGCGCGCATTCTGTTGGTTTGTCGCCCACAACCTGAACATGCCAGTGCGAGAGGGCGGGTTGCGAGGCACTTAAATCGTCGTGAATAATCAGGTATTCGTTGTCGACCCAGGCAAACGAACGCGTGACTGCGGGCGGTTCGATCCGGTAGCGACGCCAGGCTTCCTCCACGAGTTCGTGGCGGCAGGAGTCGCTAAGAAATACCGGTTGGCCGGGTTGGAGAATGACGGGGTGCACTCCTTGGCAAAACTGGAAACCGCCTTGGTCGAAGTAACGCTCCACGCGCCCTGCCGACAGTGGCATATGCACGTCATGGAAGGAAAGCGTGCTGTGACGCCACGTCTCCCCAGCCTCGCCGCCGTCAAAGATGAGTGGGCGTCCATTGGCGAAAAGGAGGAAGCTGCCTTCGCTGCGGTGATATCGATAGCCGCCTGGGCCTTGCTTGATGAGCAAGTAACTCTCATCGGGGGTGTTGACGGCGTTGCGGAAGACTGCGCCGAAACCTTCGAGGCGACGACTGCGCGGCGCGATGACGGGGTTTGGGGGGATGTCTTCTTCGTTAAAATTACAGAACAGTGCGGGCAAGTTGCCAGCGACTGCACTGGTGTGCGGGCTGATCGCATCGGATTCCGGAGTGTTGTTTTCCCATGAGCCCAACCCACGCAATCGCAGGCCATCGGCATTGGCGCAGAAGTAGGCGTCGATCATTTCGCGGGCGAGCACGGGATCGGACTTCTCGAACAATTTCCCGAGGTAGGCATAGTTTTCCGAAAGCCATCTTCCGATGCCTGCATGGTCGCCAATCGGTGGTACTTTACGGACTTTTTCGTCGCCCAAAAATGCTGCCTCGTCGCCGTCGCGCATGATGTCGTAGCGGATGGTGTGGGGCGGAGTCAGTAGGATGATTCCCCAGCGCAGGAACTGCTTCAGGCGTGGGATCGACTCCAGGTCGAGGCGACCTTTCTTGGCCAAATGAAAGACGATATTCAGCCGGCAACTTGCGGCGTGGAGGTAATAACAGCACGGGTTTTCATACCACTTGCCGCTATCGGGGTCGCAGTAAGCGACGAGAGAATTGCGGGTGCAATCAATGACGTGCTGCGTGAATATCCTCGCGTCCGGGTGTCCGTCAAAGGCCAGGCCAACGGCACCAATAATGTCTGCGCGGTCGGCTTCAAAGTTAGCGTTGCGCCCGTTGTAGCGCCAGTTCATGTGGTCTTCCTGCAGGTACATGTGCCCCATCAGGATGAAGAAATCGCGGACCTTGCGCTCCTCGTCTTCACTGAAAACACCGCTAGGCGCGATGAAGTCATATTCTTCCGCCCACATGGTGATGTTACGCCCACCAACGGGTGAATAGGAGTCCGACCAGTCGCGCCCGAGTAGTGTCATTTTCGAACGTATGTCAGCGATTGCGCACAGGCAGATCCGCATTTCCCAAGCCACGAGTGGATCGCAGTCCACGGCAAACCGGAGGCCCTCGCGCGGTCCTTTCACTGGCTCGCGACGGATCTTGTCAAAGAGTCCGGCGAATGGCCCCGACTTTGCTTTGCGACGCAAAGTAATCAGGTCTTCGCGCTCGGCGACGAGGTGCGGACGTGCGTAGGTATCGGGCTGGTCGAAGGACCAGTCTTTGAATTCCTGCAAGCGTGGCGAGGAGTAGGC
>JBNNDZ010000470.1:0-6782 GCA_050285865.1 Puniceicoccales bacterium | reverse complement strand
AGTTCGCCCATGAGGGTCGTGGCGGAGGCTTCGGTGATTCTTACCGGGACCAACTCGCCGACAAGGCGCTCGGTCGCGGGGAGGATTACCTTGCGGTGGCCACGGGTGCGGCCCATGAACATGCCGTCGCCTTTGCGGGCGGGGCCTTCGATCAAAACTTCTTGCTCTGTGCCGAGCATGCTTTCGTTGCGGGCAACGGAGTATTCCCCGAGTTGATCGAGGAGGATTTGGTTGCGCTCGGCTTTCACCTCGTCGCTGATCGGGTCACCGAGCGGCTCGGCGGTTGTGCCCGGGCGGACACTGTATTTAAAGATGAAAGCCATGTCGAAGCGGATGTCCGCAAAAGCCTGGCGGGTCAGTTCAAAATCTTCCTCCGTCTCCCCGGGGAAGCCGACGATGACGTCCGTCGAGATGCACATATCGGGGCAACGCTCACGCAGGGCGGTGATGATCCGCTTGAAGCGCTCGACGGTGTAGGGGCGACGCATCGCCTTGAGGATGCGGTCGCTGCCGCTTTGCATTGGAAAATGAATGTATTCGCAGAGCTTTTCGAGTCGGCCGTAGCAGTTGACGAGATCCTCGCGGAAGCCAACCGGGTGTGGGCTCGTGAAGCGGATGCGTTCGATGCCGTCGATTGCGTTGACGCGCTCCAATAACTGCACGAATGGGCTTTTGCCGTCAACGAACGGAAACTCGCGCACGGCGTATTGGTTGACGATCTGGCCGAGCAGGGTGACTTCTTTAGTGCCGTTGGCTGCAAGCTCTTCACACTCGGCGACAATGTCGCCCATCGGTCGGGCGCGCTCGGGGCCGCGAGTCTTGGGAACAATGCAGTAGCTGCATTTCATGTTGCAGCCCTGCATGATGCTAACGAAGGCGCTCACCTGGCGTTCGCCGACGTGCTGGCGAATCGTATTTTGGCTGCCTTCCTCGGCTTCGAGGTCGACTATAGTTGAAGGGCGCGGCCCCTGGCCCTGACGCGTGGCGATGAGCGCATCGAGGTGGTCAGGGACGGCGTGGAACTTTTGCGTACCCACGAGAAGATCGAGGTCGGGCAGGCGGTCGAGGATATTTTCACCGCGGTTTTGGGCCATGCAACCCATCACGCCGATCATGAAATTCGGGTTCTTTTTCCGACGTTTGCGCAGGTGCCCGGCCTTGCCGAGCGCTTTTTGTTCGGCGAGTTCGCGCACGGAGCAGGTGTTGAGCAGCACGATGTCGGCGTCGGCCTCGTCGAGTACGATGCTATAGCCGCGCCCGCGCAGCATTGCCGCAACCGCTTCGCTGTCGCGCTCGTTCATTTGGCAACCGTAGGTCTTGATGTGGACGCGGTTCATTCGGAAAAAGAAACCGAGTATGTTTAACCGCTCAGCTCAGAGGGTCAAGCATACCGTGCACGTCCCGGTAAAGAAACGTTAATAATGGGCTCAGCTACAAATGCGTGCTCGCGTTTATCCGAGAATTTAGTATTTTGTAATTATGAAACGTTACGTCGTGCTGTTTTTTGCGCTTATTTTTGCCGGATTTATTCAGGCGGAAATGAAGATGGAAATCTTCGAGTTGCAAAACCGTGATGCGGCTTCGCTAGTTCCCGTAATTGCTAATGTAGTGGGACCAGAGGGCAGGGTATCGGCCGATGAGCGAACAAACAGCCTGCTCGTTTCCTATCCAGCAGGGTTGGACTCGAATTTGCGCAAAATCATCACCACGCTTGATCGGGCGGAGCCCAATATCACCGTTGAGCTGGTGTCCTTTGAGGCGAAATCGGCCTGGATCAATCACCTGGGGCTTACCGGGCGGGCGAGTCTTACGGCAGAGGAATATGCTTCGCTTCTGCCTTTGTTGACGACCAGTAAAGACGTGACTTCCCGCCAGACGCAGACGGTGACAACGAAGAACAACGTCCCAGCACAACTACTGACGAGCTCTCAGCGCCGGGGCCAGCATTACGATGGTTACCGGCACTATCCGGAACCGATTGAGCAGCAGTGGCTGTATGTGACCCCACAGGCGCGGCAGAACGGCTTAATCGAGGTCCAGTTGTCATCGGGTTCGCCGAGCGTGGCGACACGGCACGCGACCAGTCAGATTTATACAACGGTGATCGTCGAGGACGGTGGCGCACTCGTCGTTGGGGGCTTGCGGCAATCTGGTTCGTCCTCGACCAAGACCCAGGTGCCATTGATTCCATTGGGGGTCGAATCTGCCCGTGAAGGCGAGTACGAGCAAATGGCTTTCTTGCGTGTTTCGACTACCAATTCCAAACCAGCTGAGAATGAGTAATGGCCTGCATGTGAGGCTGTGGTATACTAATCAGCGTGTTTTATAGTAGATATACCCCATAAATAAATTGACAAGCATGGGCCTTAGTACCTATATTTACCTTAATTCTTTCTTATGTCACATCGAAGCCAACCCCGCGTATTTGTTTACGGCACCCTAAAACCAGGCGGTTACTATTGGCCCCGTTTTTGCGAGGGGCGGGTGGTTTCGGTGGCCAAGGCTCGGGTAAAAGGGCGGCTTTTTGCACTCCCGATGGGCTATCCTGCCTTGGCAACGGGGGATGGCTGGGCCTGGGGATACTTGCTGACCCTGCGGGACACCGCAGTATTAGCAGGCTTTGACACACTTGAAGACTACGACCCGGCTCGCTCCTCGGCAGAGAACGAATATGAACGCATCAAGGTCGATGTCTTCCTGGAGGATGGCGCGCCAGCGGGTGATGCTTGGGCGTATGTGATGGATATCGATAAGATCAACGGCATGAAGGGCGTCATCATCTCAAATGGCGACTGGGATGTGGAAGACCCTGAAGAGCTTCCGTCACTGGACTGACAACGTTTTTTCGCTGAAAGGCCAAAAGACATTGATTCGCGCGGCTGAGGCGTGAAACTAGTCCGCCTATGAGTGATTCTGAGTCCCAGCGCATTCCCAATGTATTGGCTGACCGCTACGCCTCTTCGGCGATGCGGGATATCTGGTCCGCAGGTGGCCGCATCGTGCTTGAGCGCGAATTCTGGATTGCCGTCATGAAGGCCCAGCGCGGCCTCGGGCTGGACATCCCCAAGGAAGCGATTGCCAGCTACGAGTCCGTTAAAGACCAGATCAACCTGGGCTCGATTCGCGAGCGCGAGGCAATCACCCGCCATGATGTGAAGGCCCGCATTGAAGAATTTAACGCACTTGCCGGCGCTGAGCATATTCACAAGGGTATGACCAGTCGCGATCTCACGGAGAACGTGGAGCAGTTGCAAACCTGGCGGGCGCTGGAGCTTATCGCAACTAAAGGTGCCGCGACGCTGCTGGCATTCGCCAAGCGGGCAGAGGAGTATAAGAATCTCGTTATCACGGCACGCACCCATAACGTAGCGGCGCAGACGACCACGATGGGCAAGCGCCTTGCGATGTTTGGCGAAGACCTTGCTCGCGCGCTGGAGCGGCTTGAGCAAACGATGAAGCAGTATGCGGCACGCGGACTCAAGGGCGCGGTTGGCACCCAACTTGACCAACTGAATTTGTTCGAATTGAACGCCACGCAGGTGTCGCGACTGGAAGATGAAGTGGTCCGCCACCTTGGGATTCCGCGCAGCCTGGATAATGTGGGCCAGGTTTATCCACGCAGCATGGACTTTGACGTTGTCAGCGCGCTGTATCAATTGGGCGCTGGACCATCGTCTTTTGCCAAGACCTTGCGCTTGATGGCGGGTCACGAACTAGCAGGCGAAGGCTTCCTACCCGGGCAAGTGGGTTCGTCCGCAATGCCGCATAAGATGAACAGCCGCTCCTGCGAGCGCATCAACGGATTCCACGTCATTTTGCGCGGACACCTTGAAATGGCCTCCAGCCTTGCGGGTGACCAGTGGAATGAGGGCGATGTTTCCTGCTCGGTGGTTCGCCGCGTGTTGCTACCCGACGCATTCTTTGCAATCGATGGCCTGCTCGAAACATTGCTGACTGTGCTCAACAATATGGGGGCCAACCCGGCTGTGATCGAGTCCGAGAATCGGCGCTATCTGCCGTTCCTGTTGACCACCACCGTGATGATGGCAGCCGTGAAAAACGGCGTTGGCCGCGAAACTGCGCACGAGGTCATCAAGAAGAATGCCGTAGCCGTAGCAAACGACTTACGCTCGGGAACCATCATTGAGAACGATCTCTTTGACCGCCTGGCAAAGTCCGAAGAGCTGGGTCTCTCGAAAGAATACCTGAAGCACATTCTGGATACGGCAGGGCATGCAACCGGCGCCGCGCAATCGCAAGTTGAGACGTTTATTAAGGCAGCCCGTTCCTGGGCCACGCGCTATCCGAACGCTGAGAACTTGCAGCCCGGCGCGATCCTGTAGTCCAGGTTAGCGCTGCCTGGTCGATGAGATGTCGTCACCGTGCATTCGAGCATAAACGCCGGGTGCGCGATGATGACGCTACAGTGGTATCTGCGTGGTTCTCTACCAATAAAAGTGGTGCCCACGGGCAGTCCCATCACGATGGCACAGCGGAGGCGAGAGTATGCTAGGGGCAGCGGCTCCACCAATTTACACATCATAATGTAATGAGTTTTGTCGAAAACATGCCTGTTGGCGCATGCTCACGATTCCCGTCGATATGTAGCGAACGATTTTTTTGCCTTAATATAAATTATTCTGCAACTAATGTTGGAATTTCGTTGTTTCCAGTTGCTTATTCTCTTTCGTCAGCCTGACACCACGACGTGATGCCTTTGTGCCCGAAGCGACATAATCGACATTATTTGATCCGAACCTTTTTTCGGGCAACTTCCTTGGTTTTACTCGTCGCCATGGCGGGTTGCGCCACAAAGGAGATCGAGCCGCCCGTTGAAGTGCCGGGGGCGTTTTCCCAGTCGGGAACGGCAGTAGTGCCAGATCGCTGGTGGACTGCTTTTAATGATCCCGGACTCGATGAGCACATGGAACGCGCCTTGGCGTTTAATCTAACCCTGGAGGCTGCATGGGAGCGCCTACAGGAAGCACAGGCAGTGGTGAATCGGGAGTCCGCTGCGATGTATCCGAACTTCGATGCGGTCTTCGATGGCGATTATTCGCAGGTTCACAGTAACCGTGTGGAAGGGTATTCATTTGGACTGGTCGCAGAATACGAAGTCGATCTGTGGGGGCGCATTCGCTCCCTGGTCGAAGCTGAGGAATTCCGCTCCGAGGCGACCTTTTATGACTACCAAACGGCCGCGCTGACCTTGAGCGCGGAGGTGGCGCGGACCTATTTTCAGCTCGTCGAGTCGCAGAATCAACGTGACTTGCTCCATGAGCAAATCCGCATCAACGAGAACGTCCTTAGCTCGCTCAAAACGCGGTTTGGTGCGGGGCTGATTCGCAGCGCGGACATCCTGCGACAGGAGCAATTGATCGAGGCCACGCGTGAGCAGATCATCGTTGAAGAGGCGACTATTGGTGTGCTCGAAAACAAGCTGGCTGTGTTGCAGGGACGGCCTCCGGAAATGGGTGAACCCGTGCAGGACGAAGTTTTGCCGGAGTTGCCGCCGATGCCCAACACCGGGCTGCCAGCGGCTCTGGTCCAGCGTCGTCCGGATGTGCAGTCAGCCTACAGCCTGGTGCGCGCGGCCAATGCTGACCTCGCCGCCGCCATTACGAATCAATATCCTCGCCTGACACTGAGCGCATCACTGGAAACGGCGGCTACGAATCCATCGGATTTGTTTGGCACCTGGGTGCGCTCCATCGCGGGACAGGTTGTTGCGCCTATCTTTGATGCGGGGCGTCGCGCTTCCGAGGTGGAGCGTAATGAAGCCGTTGAACGTCGACGTGTGTTGGATTATGGCCAATCCGTTCTCGTGGCCTTTCAAGAGGTTGAGGATTCGCTTGTTCTCGAACAAAAACAGATTGAGCGCATTACTAGTATCCGGCGACAATTGCAGCTTTCCCGCAGTTCTTACAATCGATTGCAGATCGAGTATTTTAACGGCATCACGGAGTATCTGGACGTGCTCACCGCACTGATTGAGGAGCAGCGCTTGCAACGCGACCTGTTGCTCGCGCACCGGAATTTGCTGGAATTTCGCATCGGGCTCTATCGGGCATTGGCCGGCGGATTTCTCACGGATACGGGGAAATTGCGGAACTCATTCAACAAGACGAAGACAAGGAATACGAGGCATGGCTGGAAACACGCAGGTAGAAAAACCAAAGAAGAATCGGTTTGGCTGGGTACTGACGCTTGCGGTGTGCATCGTGATCCTGGTCGGTGCGGCGGTGACCGTGAGGGTGATCGCCTCAACGGAGCCTACGCCGAAGCGGACGGTCGCCAGTCGCAAGTCGGCGATGCTGGTGGAAGTCAGCGAAGCCGAACGCGGAACCTTTCGGCCAGTGATCGAGGTTATGGGCACCGTGCGGGCCCGTGAGGAAGTAATCCTCAGCCCACGCGTGAGTGGCGAAGTCATTGAACGCTCATCCGATTTTACCGGTGGCGGATTTCTTGAGAAAGGGCAAATGATTGTCCGCATCGATCCTTCTGATTACGAGATCGTCATTGCGCAGCGTATCAGCGAACTGCACCAGGCTCAGGCAGCAATGAACATTGAAATGGGTCGTCAGAACGTGGCTCAGCTCGACTTCGAATTGTTGGGCGACGACATCAAGTTGGATAATAAATCTCTCATTCTACGTGAGCCCCAACTCAACGCCGCTCGGGCAGACGTGGAGGCGGCGCAGGCCGCACTGGATCGCGCGCGTCTCGATCTGGACCGCACCACGATTCGCGCCCCATTTGACGCGCAAGTGATTTCGCGCAAT
>JBNNDZ010000469.1:0-3389 GCA_050285865.1 Puniceicoccales bacterium | reverse complement strand
ATCCGCCGAGAAGTTCGATGGCGCGTTCGAGGGCGGCTTTCTCGGGGCGCTCGAACCACGGGAAGGCACGAAAATCCGTCACGCCCGCTTTCGCAAGCGAGAGGAGGGTTTCGGAAAGATCGACGCGGCGTATTTCTGCGGTCTCACGTTCATCGCGGTGTGCGTGCTCGTTTTGACTCCATAAGCGCAGCACGTGGCCCGGGGCTGTTCGGCCGGCGCGGCCGGCGCGTTGGTCGGCTGCGGCGCGGCTGATCTTTTCGATGAGCAGCGTGTTCACGCCACGGTGCGGATCGTAGCGGGCGACGCGAGCCAAGCCGCTGTCGATGACGAGGCGCACGCCGTCGATGGTGATGGATGTTTCCGCGACATTAGTGGCGACGACGACTTTGCGCTGATCATACTGGGCGACGGCGGCGTCCTGTTGGTCGGGCGGGAGCTCGCCGTAGAGCGGGAATACGAGGCATTCGCGTCCGGCGCGCGTGGCTTGGATTGCCTCGACGGTGCGCTTGATGTCGTAAGCACCGGGCATGAAAATCAGGCAATCGCCTTCATGCGTTTTCGCGAGACGCTCGAAGTGATGCGCGGCCTGGTCCCACACTGGTGCCCCTTGCACCTTTTGCGCGGCGGCCGAGTATTCGATGGTGAGCGGATACGCGCGGGCATCGACGGCGAGGACTTCCGCCGGGGCGAGGTAGTCCGCAAGCGCATCGGTGTCGAGCGTTGCGGACATGACGATTATCTTGAGGTCAGGGCGCGTGCTGTTTTGCAGTTCGCGGACCATCGCAATGCCGAGGTCACTGTAAAGGTGGCGCTCATGGAATTCGTCGAAGACAATGGCTCCGACGTTCGGTAGCTGCGGTTCGCTCAGCATCTGGCGCAGCAGGATGCCTTCGGTCACGAGCTTGATGCGGGTGTTCGGGCCGAATTTGCGGTCAAAGCGAATATGGTAGCCGACTTCTTCTCCGAGCGGTGTGCCGCGCTCATGCGCAATGCGTTTGGCCAGCAGTCGTGCGGCGAGGCGGCGAGGCTGGAGCACAATAATTTGTTGGTCCTCGGGAATGAGGCCCGCATCGAGCAGCATTTGCGGGACCTGCGTGGATTTACCCGAGCCGGTGGGCGCTTGCAAAATAGCGCGCGGGACTTTGCTTTGCAGAGCACTTTGCAGTGCTGAGCGAATGTCGTGAATGGGAAGGTCAGCAGCGGGCATCAGTTTTTCTAGTTGGGGTTGTCCACTTGCCGGGCGGCAGTTTCTACAACGCGGTTGCCGCGTTGGTCGTCAGGTGCGATGGCCCAGATGAATGTCGTCGGGCGGCTGATCGTTGTTTCAAAAATGGCCTGCGTCGCTGGATGGCGAATGGTGAATTGTGGGCTATACCAGCCAGCCTCGAAAGGTTCCGTTTGCCCGCGCAATAGCTGAATGTCCCAGGGGGTTGGTGAGAACGGAACGAGTCGCATATTGGGACCATCGGTGTCGGCGGTTTGCAATTCATCATCCACGCGCACGACTTCGCGGTCGGGGTGGAACAGCCAGCGTGCCGTGACTTTGGTCGGCTCAAACACGATGACTTCGTCGAACACAATCCAACCGTAGCCGCGCAGGTAGAGCACGTTGCGGTTGTGTGTGCGTGGACCCTTGCCTTCGAGTGGCCGGGCGGGGAAGTGCACACTGCTGCCGAAGCGGTCGGCGTCGTCTTCGATGATCGCCGTTACGTCCATTGGCTCACCCACTTTGTTGGGGCCGGGCAGGGGCCATTGGTCGTCGAGCAGGATGATGTTGTGCCCGTAGGGACCGGAGAAATAATCCCGCGTTGCACCGGGCTGGTAGTCGTAGCGGCCGCTGTCGACGAGGAAATCTTTTCCACCAAAGGAAACGGATAGGTGCAGCTTGTCGAGGTGCTGGTGATCGCTGCCGTAAGGGCCGATGTCAAAGAACGCCCATTGGGCGTCCTCGTCCCAGCCATCTCGCATGAGGGCGTGTCCGGCCCATGGGAAAAAGCGACTTGCGGGCAACGGCGGTTCGACGCCTTCCCCGCCTTGGCTGGCGAGGTAAATCCAGTCCGGATGGTCGAACCAGCGCAAGGCGCGGCGGAGTTCCTTGCGGTTGTTCTCGCGATCGGAGTCGTTGTTGAGCGGGCCGTAGCCGTCGGGGCGCATTACATAGGCGAAGTAGTTCCACATCGACTCGATGGTTGGCTTTACCTTGGCGATGAGTTCTTCGGCATTGGCGGCTTCGAGCAATTCGAGGAAACGCTGAAAGCTGCCGAGTGCGACGAGCTGGTAGTGGTTGGTCAGCTCCTCGTATGACCCGTCGGGGTAAACCTGTTCGCCGAGCAAATCGACGACGGTAATGACCGCGTCTTCGAGCCAGAGTCCGGCGTTTTTGAATTCGGGAAACGCCGTTGCGAGCTGGGCCAGCATGACTTTTTCCGTGAGCAGGTGGTTGCCGCTGAAGGACGGGTAAGTCAGCATGGCGTCGGCGTGGTCGGGGATGCTGGAGATTGCCAGCAGGCGCGTTTCGACGGAAAAATCTTTCGCGTGACGTAGCCGGATCAGGGTATCGATCCAGGATTTGTCGATGCGACGTGCGACCTCCAGTGGGCGCCAGGGAGCGGAAAATGTGCGGGTATTGGGATACGGATTGGCGAGGACCCAGTCGGCCAGATGGCTGTCGACGAACTCCACATAGCGCGGATCGCCCGTGGTTTCCCAGAGTGCCACCGCGCGCGGAAGGCTGCCCATGCGGTTCAGCCACCATGCCCACTCGGGGTCGTCGCGGGGGCCCTTGTTGTGCCAATCGAGTAAGCCGTTTTCTTGTCTTGGCTGGCGGCCAAAGACCTGGCCTTGTGTGAAGATATCGATCATCGCCAGCTCGACGACGATATAGGTATTGGCGCTGGCGGGTTCGTCGACGGTTAACAGGACTTCGGGCCAATCGCGGGCGCGGTAATACTCCACGAGGGCGAGCCCGGCGGCGTCAAGGTCCCCCGCATTATAAAACGCTTTAACCTCCTCCAGACCGGGGTAATCCAAGTTGAGCGCGGCGAACAGTTTCTCCAATCGCGCGGGGTCGATTTCGGAATCGTAGCCGGTCGGCGCGAGTGGCTCGTTGGCCTCGAGCCGCGTCTGGGACCAATCGATATTTTCCACCGGGGTCCAGGTCTTGGAGGCCTCGATGTGTGGCGCGATGATCGGCATGAGCCGTTCGTCCCAATAGGTATCGGGATCGTCGACAACTTCCTCGGCCGGTTGCGCGTTTCCGAGGGAAACGATTACGGTGGCCAGGGCGAGTAATCCGTGCAAACGCCAGCGCATGAAATTAGGAAAGGCCGCGGCCAAGCAGTTTGCCAATCGGTCCGCTGAGAATCCACATGAGCAGACCGAGGATGATC
>JBNNDZ010000468.1:0-4994 GCA_050285865.1 Puniceicoccales bacterium | reverse complement strand
CGCCTTCCCGAAGTGGAAAAGCAACGCATTGACACCAAAGTCAATGAAGAGGCGGCAAAGGATAAGGTTGTCGATAAACAACCCAGCAAGCCCGCGGCTGAAGAAGACGCATACATGCCCAAAGGCCCTGCCGCTGAAAAGCCGAAGTTCAAGGTAACGCGCTCCCCCTTCGCACCACGCATTGAACAGCCTGCCAAGGAGCCGGAAATCGAGCCGCTTTCCTGGGGCGACGAAGACGAATTTGAAATCGAGACACCGGCCGCCAAGCAGGCAGAACCGGCGAAGAAGGCCCCCGTCGAGGAGCCTGCGAAAACAGAGCCCGTGAAGGCTGAACCCGCAATCAAGCCTGCGGCCAAGACCCGCGCCGCGTTCGAGGTCAAAAAGACCACACCGGCACCGGCGAAGGAAGAGGCCAAGCCTGCGGCGAAGGAAGAAATCAAGCCTGTTGCCAAGGAAGCTCCCAAGGTCGAAGCCAAGGAAGCCCCCAAAGACGACAAGCCCAAGATTACGCCGCTCGTTTCCAAGCCGGCACCAACTTCCTTCCCCAAGGCAGAGCAGCCCAAGCCAGCCGAAGCGACCAAGGCCGCCGCGCAGCCATTACCGACTCCTGTCGCCAAGAAGGCCGCGCCGACCAAGCTTCCCACACAGACACTTACCAAGACCGAAGAGAAGCCGGAAGAAGCCGCAGCTCAGAAATCGGCCCCGACCCGACTGCCCAAGCCTGCGGCCGCCCCCAAGCCCAAGGCTGCTCCAGTCGCCCCCGCCCGCGCCGCACGTCACGAAGAGGAAGAAGAGGAAGAAAACGTCAGCATTATGTGGGTTGCGGTTGACGCCATCGCCGCCGTGGTTTCCCTTGTTTTCGCAGTGCTCGTATTCATGAATGTGGGCGTGTAAGGAAATCAACTCGCTACCGACGTATTTAACATGGCATCTGAGAAAATAGAAAACCTATCCTCTGACTCGTTCGAGGGCGTAGTTAACGAATCGAGCACTCCGGTGCTGGTCGACTTCTGGGCACCCTGGTGCGGTCCCTGTAAGGCGATTGCCCCGATCCTCGACGAACTCGCCGAAGAAATGGACGGCAAGGTGAAGATCTGCAAGGTCGACGTTGATAACAACAGCGAACTCGCAGGTAAGTTCAACGTCCGCGCAATCCCGACCATGTTGCTGTTCAAGAACGGCAGTGTCGTCGATCAAGTCGTCGGTATGACGAGCAAGGCAGACCTCAGCGCAAAGCTTGAGGCACAAGTCTAACGAATCGTTAAAACCAATTTCCAAATCCCGTCGAAACCCGGCGGGATTTTTTGTGCCCTCAAACATGGCCCATCATTCCATCAATTACCTCAACAATGGTTGACGAGAAGCAAGGTAGAGCCCGCCTTTGCAATTCCGTGGCCAATTTCACGCTTCAAATGCCACGGATAGCCGATTTCACCCGCTGCTTCTCCTGCCAGAACAAGAGCAAGGTAGGAGTCACCTGAAACGCGATTACCATGACCGCGAGCGACAGCAAGGCATCAGCACTTGCCTGATAAATGAGCCAAATCGAACCAAGCCACCAGCCGATTGCCGCAGTGCGTAGATAAGGCCGTGGGTCCATCGCCCCTTGAATGAAAAAACCAACGCCCATCAGTACAGCAAATACGCCGGGCAGTAGAAAAGGGCTCATTCCACCCAGCCCAACCGCGACGATCCCCAGCAGCGACATTGCCGCAATGCAAGCCGCCCAGATTCCACGCACCAAGCGGCTGGTTAATGGCGTGCGGTGAAATTCTTCGAAGGTTACTTTCCCATAGACGATCGTGCAGACTGCCCCAAAAATGAATGACGGCGTCCAAATAAATAATCCCCCGTCAACCGGCACGTCATAGCGCAAAATGGCCCATTGCAGAAGTATGCATTTCGCAAGAATCAGACCCCAAAAAACCAATAACAGCATGCGGGAAGCGACGACCCGCTCGGAGCGCTCCAGCGCCAGTTCAAGCTCAACACTCGAAGGCGACCGCTTGCCCAATGTTGCGACCATGAAGCTACATTAACGCGCATAGAACGGATTGCAATGTCATCGATGAAAAATCCGCGATTGCCTCCCCTGCTCCACTCGCCCAACCTCGCGGCATGATTACCCACGTTGTTGTATTCTGGTTGGACAAGCCTTACGGTGAGAATCGCGAGCAGCTGTTGAAAGCTGCCAAGGAGATGCTTGGTGGAATTCCCGGCTGTGAGAATTTCCGCGCCGGTGTCGCCGTCCCCAGCGCCCGGGGAGTGGTGGACGATAGTTTCGCCGTGGCGATTTCCATGGATTTCGCCGACCAGGCTGCGGCCGATACCTACCAGAGCCATCCAGACCACGTAAGATTCGTCACTGAAGCGGTAAAGCCGCTCGTGAAGCGATTCGTGGTTTACGATTTTGGGTAATAAAAAACGCGGTTGAGAATCAACCGCGTTGCCGTTCCAGATCACATAAAAGTCTACACAACCTCGTCGCCGGTTTCACCGGTGCGAATACGTTGTGCGGACTCTAGCGGGTAAACAAAGATTTTGCCGTCACCGATTTTACCAGTTTTGGCAGCACCCGCGATAGCCTCCATCGCAGCCGCGAGCCGGCTATCCTGGACTGCTGTAAAGATCATGACCTTAGGCAGGAAATCGACGCGGTATTCACTGCCGCGATAAATTTCGGTGTGCCCCTTTTGTCTGCCAAATCCCTTCACCTCCGCGAAGGTCAGGCCTTCGATTCCGGCGGCCTGGAGCGCTTTCTTAACCTCTTCGAGTTTAAATGGCTTAATAATCGCAGTGATGAGTTTCATGAGCTTTGACGTTGCAAGGAACGGGAAGGGATCGGACCTCCCCGTTCCTAATTGGCTATACTATTGATTTGGTTAATTCCGCATCGAACAGAGTATAGTTGAGTAGTGGTTGTGTAAGATTAGAGCGGTTCGTCCGCGTATTGCTGGAAGTCCGCGTAGGCTTCGTTGCCATGCTCGCCAAGGTCGAGACCTTCAAGTTCTTCTTCCTTGCTGACACGCAGGCCGACGGTCTTGTTGATCGCCGAGAACATCACGTAGCCGGTAACGAAGGTGAAGGCGAACACCGCGGCGACTCCAGCCAACTGAATTCCAAACTGGGCCAGTCCGCCGCCGTAGAATAAGCCATCGCGAATAGCACCATCGGCACCCCAGATGGCTGTATCAACTGCCGCGCTGCCAAACAATCCGACCGATAGCGTGCCCCAGGCACCGCAAACGCCGTGCACGGATACCGCACCCACCGGATCATCAATCTTCAGGCTACGCTCGATAAAGAGAACAGAGAACACCACGAGAACCCCGCCGACCAGACCGATTGCCACGGCACCTATCGGTGTCACGCTGGCACAAGACGCAGTAATGGACACCAGACCGGCGAGACAGCCGTTGATCGTCATCGAAAGGTCGGGCTTACCGAACTTAAACCAAGTTGTAACGGCAGCACCAATGGTACCGGCAGCTGCGGCGAGCAGCGTAGTCATGGCAACGTAGGCAAGGCCATCGACTGCAGCCAGCGTGGAACCGGCATTGAACCCGAACCAACCAAAGAAGAGGATAAAGCCACCCAGCGTAGCCATGGGCAAATTGTGCCCTGGAATCGGCAATGCACGGCCTTCCTTGTCGAACTTGCCTGCACGAGCACCAAGGATAATTGCCCCGGCCAAACCAGCCCAGGCACCAACCGAGTGCACCACTGTTGAACCGGCAAAATCGCGCATGCCCATCGAAGAAAGCCAACCATCTCCGCCCCAGATCCAGTGACCGGTGATCGGATAGAGCAGAGCCGTAATAATAACCGAGTAAATCACATAACCCAGAAACTTCGTACGTTCAGCCATCGCGCCCGACGCAATCGTCGCCGCGGTAGCAGCGAACACCACCTGGAACACCCAACCGGCCGCTTCGTATGAAGCACCTGTAATGTTCTCCGGGCTCACCACGGCCGCCTTCATGAAGAAGTAATCCGCCGACCAACCGACGAAACCACTTCCCGAACCATACATAATCGAGTATCCAATCGCCAGAAAGGCGATTGCACCAAAACCGAAGTCCAGAAAGTTATTCAAAATGATGTTACAGGCATTCTTCGCACGGGTCAGTCCAGACTCAACCATGGCAAAACCAGCCTGCATGAAGAACACCAGCACAGCCGCTACAATCAACCAGAGGATGTCAGCAGTCACCTGCGGCAACATGGCGACTTCCTCCACGGTCTCCTCGACTGCGGCAGCCACTTCTTCAACAGGCATCTCAGATTCCTGTCCCGAAGCAGCATGGATCATAAACACGGACGCGAATACCCCCAACAAGAGCAATCGGCGTAGCGATAATAGGGTGTGAGTTAGTTTCATTCTGTTTGGTTTGCGGTTAAAAATACTTCTTTAAAATCAGTCACTGGGCAGCAAATGCTCGTCCGCCACAGACTCCAGCAGGTGCAGAGCAGCCAGATCGTTGTGCAAAAGAGACTGAACCTGATGCAACGTCAGTGCGCGGTATGGACAACTGGATATCGCACTACGCATAACGGTGATGAGCTGGTCGTAATTACTCTTCCAGACATACTGCGACAGGTATTCAAGAGCAGCTGGTTCGACCTCACGGGCACGCACGAAGGAATGCAGGGTCGTCAAATCGTAGAGGATTTTACGAATCATCAGCGGAATGTCCGCCCGGCGATCACGCAGTGGCTCGATGGTTAGCTTTGCCTCGCAAAGTTTCATCAACTCTTCCCGATAGCTTAACAACGCCGGCGTTGAGAGGTCGGAATTGACAACGCTTCCGATCACCAAGCGCACGTTGCGCTTATTACTCTGAACGTTGCGCTGGAGGAACTCAGCCAGGTCACGGCGCTGCGATTCATTCAAACTTTCAATGTGTGGAATGTACACCAAGCGCGGTGCTTCATCACTCAGGCGGGCATGGGCGTTCAGGGATTCCAGCGCTTCTATATTCACTTCGTTATCC
>JBNNDZ010000467.1:0-5647 GCA_050285865.1 Puniceicoccales bacterium | reverse complement strand
ACGACGCTCTTCCGATCTCTTGTTTGGGCTGGTATCAGGCGGACCGTTGAGCCGCTCGGTTTGAGCCATTTTCAATGGATTCGATAGCCGGTGTAGTATCTGTGAAGTTTCTTGCATTTCCTCTCAGCCTGAAAGGCTGATTCAACGTAGCGAGGGGTGAAACCCCTCGAATTATCGAATCCATTTTTCATCAAGCCTGTAAGGCTTGCTCAACCGGTTATCGTGGATGTGCTCTAAGGTGGACCCGCTGTTTCTAGCGGGCTTTCGCTGCCTCTCGGCCAGTGCGATACAACTGCCCGTTGGAGATGTCGGGCTCCATTCATTGAATCAATGTGAGAGGCTATTTGCTGCGCTGCGATGCGTTGCGAACAATTTTTCCGAACGAAGGTGTTTAAATGTTCACTTTTATCTTGTGAATGGATGTAGTTTTTGGTATCCGTATGAGCATGTTGTCTCTTACTGATCTAATTATGCTTTCTCCGCAATGGAATCCACCTTAGTGCGCATTGCTGGCGCGACCTGGTGGTTAGCGTGTTGCTGGGCCCGTAACAACGAGCGCACACTTGCATTGCCCATACGGAGTCCACTACGACGAATTTAATCTCACGCGAAGGCGCGAAGAAGCGAAGGGAATTCTCTTTGTGCGTCTGTGCCTTCGTGAGAAATCAAATGCGTGGTAGTGGCCCAGGCTCAAGCGATGCGAAGCGTTCCAGGGCTTAAACGGACGAGGGGTGGGAGCCCGCATCCAGACCAGCGGCAACGGCCGATGTCACGGGAGAGGCGAGGCAAACAGCTTAATAAGCAAACTATTTAGTTTCAGGCGTTTTCGCTAGTTCCTGGTGTTCTCGCATTGGATACGCGGGTGAAATGCGTCCTTGTAGATGGCATTTTGCGTTCGGCGTGGAAATTGCTTGGCGCGGGGGCATTTTGTCGATGACCTGCAAAACGACGATGTCGGGGGATAGTCAGTCGATGGCATGGCGCACGCCGAAGCTTGGTTTTTCGGGCGTGATGCGGCTGTTGATTCCTTACTTCAAGGACAAGTTTTTTGAGCAGGTCAAAAGTATCTGGTTCATCATTGTTTACCTGGCCGCGTTTCAAATCCTGATACTCGGCGTGCCGCTGGTTTACGCGGCCATGATTGGGGTCGGTGTATTTGTCGTGGCGCTTGGGCTGATGTTTTTCATGGAGGGACTTAGGCTTGGTCTGATGCCCCTCGGGGAAATCATTGGGGCGATTTTGCCCCGCAACGCCAAACTCCCGGTGATCCTTGGCTTTGCCTTTATCCTGGGTGGCTTGGCAACATTCGCCGAACCTGCTATTGCGGTGCTGCGTGCAGCCGGGGCAGGGGTGAAGCCCGGTGACGCGCCGCTATTATACAGCCTGTTGAATGATTTTGCGGGCCAGTTGGTGCTCAGTGTAGCGGTCGGTGTGGGCATTGCGGTGCTACTCGGTGTCCTACGGTTTTTCCGGGGTTGGCCGCTCAAGCGCTTCATTTTCCCGCTCATTATCCTGCTTTGCGGGCTGACCTTTTACGCGAACGGCAACGAGGTGCTCGCGCCGATTATTGGGCTGGCCTGGGATTGCGGTGCGGTGACTACGGGTCCGGTGACGGTTCCGCTGGTCCTCGCACTGGGCATTGGGGTGTGCCGCATTGTGGGTGACGAAGACTCCAGCAACGCCGGTTTTGGCATTGTGACATTGGCTTCGCTGTTTCCGATCATCGCGGTGATGCTGCTCGGGCTTTTTCACTACGTGGCGCAGGATTACGTTGGTGCGCCGAACTACACTGGGCAGGTGGAAACGCTGGACGTGCCGGAGTATAACGTCGAAACCATCGACACGCCCGAAGCGCTTTTGCAAGAAGTGCAGGCGGCCCCGGTGATTGCCGCGGAGCCCATTACTGACGAGGAGTTTACGCAGTTCATCCGGACTGGAGAACTGCCGCCCGATGTCAGTATTCGCTTCGAAGGGGGCGCGGTAGACTTGGTTAATGGCCGTCTGGTGCAGTCTGGGGCCAGCATTGTTTATGAGCGCAAGATCGATCCCTCACTCTGGGCGCAGGATGTTGAGGAATGGGACCCGGAGGCGAATTTTCAGTTTGAGTTTCGCACGGCGTTGCTCGGTGCCTTGCAGGCGATTGTGCCGCTGGTGCTGTTCCTGTTTATCATCCTCAAACTGCTGATCGACGAACCCCTGCGCGACTGGGACCAGCTCATCGTGGGCATCCTGTTTGCGTTGATCGGGATGGCGCTGTTTGGCCTGGGAATCAACATGGGGCTCACGCCACTGGGTGAGCAACTGGGGAGTAATATCCCGGCAACATTCTCGTCGATTTCCCCGTTTGGGATGGAGGCGACTTTTGGGCCGCTGGTTCCGGCGGAAGACGTGGGTAAACTGCTCGCCGTGGCCTTTGCCTTTTTCCTCGGTTATGGTGCGACGCTGGCTGAGCCCGCGCTTAACGCACTCGGCGAAACCGTGCAGAAGATCACCGCCGGTGCCTTCCGCAAGAATTTGCTCATGCAGTCCGTGGCCATGGGGGTTGGATTGGGGATCGCGCTGGGCGTTACCAAGATTGCCTACAATCTGCCACTGGCCTGGCTGCTGATTCCGCCTTACCTCGTGCTGTTATTCCTCACGCACATTTCGACGGAGGAATTTGTCAACTTTGGCTGGGATAGCGCTGGGGTGACCACGGGGCCGATCACGGTGCCGCTGGTGCTCTCGATGGGCCTCGGCATCGGTGCGAACATCCCGGGCGTTATCGACGGTTTTGGCGTGCTGGCACTCGCCTCGGTCGGGCCGATTATCACCGTGCTTTCGGTGGGCTTGATTGTGCGACGCTCGGCGGAAGCGGCGGAACATGTGGACGGAGGGCTCGTCGATGATTAACTGGATTGAAGCGGGCGACCAATACATCGTTACAGCCATTCTCCCGCGCCGCATGAGCACGGAAGTGACGGACTTTCTCCTCGATTGTCCGGCCCGGCATCTGGTGGCGTTGAATGCCCGTGGGACGGTTGTGAAGGACCGTTGGTATCAGGCATTTATTCCGATCATCAGCCCGGAGCAGGAACTTTTGCAATTCATATTGCCCCACGAGGAAGTCGATCCGCTAATGGAAAAAATCGTCGCCTTGGGGCAACTGCGACTCGCCGGTGCCGGGGCGGTTTTTGCGAATCCCTGTCGGAATTTCATTAAAACACCGGACTTTCCCACCTGGCAAAATGGTGCGCTGAGCTACCCGCATCGCGACGTGATGATGCGGTTCAAGAGCAACCTCGTGGGCATCACCGCGACGGTGCAGTCGTCCATTTCGGAAACGGTTGCGCGGGCGGCAATCAAGTCCGGTGCTCATGGGCCGACGATCTATTATTGTGAAGGTCGGGGCGTGCGCGACCGGCTTGGGGTGCTCCGCTTCACGCAGAATCCGGACAAGGAAATCATCCAGGTGATCGTGGACGAAATGGACGCGGAGGCGGTCTTCGACGCCATGGCGACCGCAGGCCGACTCGATGAGCCAGGGCGGGGAATTATCTATCAACTGCCCGTGCATCACGGCCTGGTGAAGCTGCCCGGGGTGACGCAGTCTGCCCGTCACGCCGCCAGCATCCCGCAGATCATTCACGCGATTGACGAGTTGAAGGGTTGTGCGGATTGGCGTGCGACGAGCAACTTGATCGACGAATCTGCGCGCAACTCCGGGCGATCATTCTTTGGCTTCAAAGGGGCACGTTCGCGGAAGTATCTGCGCGATCTCACGCGTTTGGTTTGCGTGACCAAGCGTCGACAGGTGGACGTGTTGGTCAGCGCGGCATTGGGGGCTGGAGCGCCTGGGGCGACGACGGTTTTTGGCAAATTCGTGGAGAGCGAATGCCCGATCACCGGCGGTGGTATTCGCCTGAACCGCGAGTTGGGCAGCCTCCAGTTAATTCTCCCAAACAGCCAATTGAGCGCAGTCATGGAGGCCATGCGCAAGACCACCGAGGAGCAGTCGTTGGAGTCCGTTTGTTTCTTCACTGTGCCAGTCGATAAGGTGCTGACGTATTTGGGGTAGAGGAATCGAGCGCGTGGCGGTTTTTATTTCCCATTCGCTGCGACATTTCCCCAAGCCAAGGTTGCATTACTTGGAGGGGTTGCGTAAACAGACGTCATGCAAATCGTTCGCTTGCGCAATGAGTTCGACGAATGCCTGTTTGGCGCGTTGCAACCCGATGGAACTGTCTTTCGGTTGGAAGGTAATATTTACGCATCACCGACGATGACCGATGAGGTCATTACCGGCGAACTGCTCGCACCAATCGTGCCGACCAGTATTTTTTGTATCGGCTTGAACTACAAAGAGCACGCGAAGGAGACCAACAGCGAGATTCCGGACCACCCGGTTCTGTTCATGAAGGGGCTCAATTCGGTGGCCAACCCCGGGCAGCCGATCCTGCTTCCGCGTAAGCTGCGCAGTGACAAGGTCGACTTCGAGTGCGAGCTTGCGGTGGTGATTGGCCGCGCCGCTAAGAACGTCCGCCGCGACTTTGCGTTGGAATATGTGCTCGGCTACACTTGCGCGAACGACGTCTCGGCGCGCGACTGGCAAAAGCATGCCGGTGGCGGGCAATGGGTCCGCGCGAAAAGCTTCGATACCTTCTGCCCGCTGGGGCCTGCGATTGTGACCGCCGACGAGTTGCCGAACCCGAATTCGCTGGCGATCTCGACCACCATTAACGGTGAAAAGATGCAGGACTCGAATACGGCGGACATGATTTACAAGGTCGGCGAGTTGATTGAATTCCTCAGTGGGAGCACGACGTTGTTGCCGGGCACGGTGATCCTCACCGGCACGCCGCATGGCGTAGGCCTGGGGCGCAATCCGCATGTCTGGCTTCAACCGGGCGATACGGTAACGGTTGAAATCGAGAACATCGGCACCTTGACCAACCCGGTCGAAGAGGAAAAGGTGTTGCCGTAGTCCCATTCACTAACGGTTTCTTTGGCCGATTTATTCAAACGGATAGCCGCAAAAAAGCGCATAAATCACCAATTTAATGCCGAAAAACAAAAGTAGCTTTGCGCACTCTTGCGCCTTTTTGCGGCTATTTAACATTGAAGTACCGAGATTCTTTTAATCCATGCGCGACGACGTCCAAACCGTTCTCTTCGATCTCGATGGCACGCTCATTGATCACTTTCAGTGCATTTTCCGCTGCTACGAATATGCGGCAAAGAAAATGGGCAAGCCGCCGGTTGATTACGCGACGGTCCGGGCAACGGTCGGTGGCTCGGTTCGCATCACTATGAGCAAGCTGATGGGGGCGGAGAATGCCGAACGCGGTGAAGCATTGTTCCGCGAACATTTTCGCGAGATCATGCTGGAGGATCTTCATATCCTGCCCGGCGTAGAATGGCTGCTCGATGAGTTGCATGCGCAGGGCCGCCGTGCGGCGGTGTTCACGAACAAGCACGGGGAGGGGGCCCGGGCGATCATGGCGCACCTCGGCCTCGACCAAAAGCTCGACGCGGTTATCGGCACTTACGATACACCCTGGGCATGGCGGAGGAGGCCGGCCTTGACCTTGTCGAGGTCGTGCCCGATGGTCGTCCGCCGGTCTGCAAGATCATGGACTACGGCAAGTACAAGTACGACCTCTCCAAG
>JBNNDZ010000466.1:0-3273 GCA_050285865.1 Puniceicoccales bacterium | reverse complement strand
CCAGCAACTGGAGGTTCTTGCGCACGAGCTTTTCAACGGTTTCTTCGTCGTTAACGACACGTGCGGCCTGCTCGAGCTCGATGGCCTTCTCTTCGTCGGCGAGCTTTTCGCGGAAGCCGCCTTCTTCTTCCCACTTGCCCTGCTCCATCGATTGCGCCACAGAAGCACGGCGAACAAGCTCTTGGGCGTCCTCATTGGCCGGGTTGGTACGGAGAACTTTATCACCCAACGCAATCGCTTCCTTCGCCCGCTTGGCATGAATCAGCGCATTACCAAGCATGATCTGGTGCTCTTCGGACAATTCTGCTTCAACGAGACCTTCGTAGGCAAAAACCGCGGTTTCCCACAGCTCAAGCTTTTCTGCAGCCTGCCCCAGCAAACGGTAACCAAGCGGAAGCTCAGGGTTGTCGGTGATCGATTTTTCCGCCTGCTCCATGACGGCCTGCGGATCCTTTTCCAGGCCGCTCTTGGCCTTCATTGCGAAAGGAGCGCTGGTCACCTTGCCAAACATCTTGCTGAGCCCGCTGGTCTTGCCGCCCTTGGCACGCTGCTGCGCCTGACGGAGAATCTTGCGCACATCCAGGCAGCCGGGGTGGCGCTTGAGAATGCCAATGCAAACGTCGATCGCGTAGGAGGGGTTTTTCGCGACGTTCTTTTTGGCGGCCTCTACCTGCTTGCGCACGCGGGGGTCGAGTTGATTGAGAGAGATTTCTTCGAGGGTGTCGGACATGAGCAAAATTAGAAAAGAATGAGATTAGTGGTATCACCTAGCGGGTCAACTTTCAATCTAAGCGTGACTGCGCATTGGCACAGCATCAAACTCTTCAACGCCCACCGGGCGGAGGGGGCATTGCGCCGGGCGGTGGCGGCCCGGGAGGAAAGGCCCCGGGCACCGGTGGCCCACCTGTAGCTTGTGCCTCGGGGTCAGGGTCGAGCCCATTGGGCGAATCCCCGACTTTCGTCCCCGTATTGGAAATTACCTGCACCGCGCGGTCGTCCCAAAATTCAACCATGTGTAAATCTTTGGCGTGCGTGAAATCCAGCCAGTCCAGCTTGTGTTTCTTTAGCCAGGCCTCGACTTGTGCCGCGCCTTCTTCCGTCGCCGCTCGCGGGGTCAAAATACGCACACGCAAGCGCTTGTGTTTCACCCAGTCCTTCACACGGACAACCATATTGGGAACGGGCTCGCCAATTTCTCCCGTAAATCCATCACCCGAACGCATGGCCAGCGCACCGTCCAAGCCGACACCAATCCACGCGCGCGAGTCCTTTTCGTCGCGGCTATACACGCGCTCGCCATCTTCACCGGTGGACGCCTCGGCGTCATTATCAGTGGATTCCTCCGCAACCTCATCGGGTGCTGGATCCGCCTCCTCGCCTTTGCCAAAAAGCTTTTTCAGCTTGGTTATCATTCAGTTAGAAAATACGAATCGGAGGCGTCGAGTCAACCAGCGTAATTGGCCGTTAACTCCTCTGGGTACAAAAAACGGGTGGCCCAGCTCAGACCACCCGTCGTTGATAAAATAATCCAATGGCCTTACTTGGCCTTGCCCTGATTGGCGACGGCTTCCATGGCAGCCTTCACCTTCTCCGGGTCGCCGAGGTAGTAGAACTTCTCGGTCTTGAAATTTTCGTCCAACTCGAAGACAAGCGGCATACCGGTCGGGATGTTCACACCAATGATGTCCTCGTCAGACACGTCGGCGAGGTGCTTGTAGAGGGCGCGGAGGCTGTTGCCATGGGCAGCGATGACCACGGATTTGCCCGCCTTGACCTGAGGCTTGATCTCGACTTCCCAGTAAGGGAGGAAACGCTCAACGCAGTCCTTGAGGCACTCGGTTGCCGGAAGGTCGTCCTTCGGCAAATCCGCATAACGCGCTTCGTGGGACGGGTGACGCTCGTCGGATTCTTCCAGTGGTGCGGGCGGCACATCGTAGCTGCGGCGCCAAACGAGCACTTGCTCTTCGCCGTGCTTTTCAGCGGTCTCGGCCTTGTTGAGTCCCTGCAGTGCACCGTAGTGGCGCTCATTCAAACGCCAGTGCTTGACGACCGGGATGTAGTTCAGGTCCATTTCCTCCAAGGCGAGATTCAACGTGCGGATGGCGCGCGTGAGCAAGGAGGTGTAGGCCAGGTCGAACTGGAAGCCTTCCTTTTTCAGGACGTCGCCCGCCGAGCGGGCCTGCTTTTCGCCTTCGTCGGTCAGGTCCACATCGGTCCAGCCGGTGAAGCGGTTTTCGAGGTTCCATTGGCTTTCGCCATGTCGCAGCAATACGATCTTATACATGTCGTGATGTTGGTTAGGTGAAAGCTCAGCCCAAAGGTTTGCGCCGGGGAGTCAAGGTTTCTGTGTCTTGGATACTTTCCTCACCCCACCAGCACCAGCGCAATGGCGACGCAGAGCAATGCCGCGCCGGCAAAACGCCTTCTCATCACCGCACCGCCGGCTTCGCGTTCGCGGTTGCCGAACCAGGAACCTATAAACCAAACGAGCACGATACCCCATAAACCTCGCGAAGCGTAGATGATATTCACCGCCGTGGCATCGCCCCAGAAGGCTATTGCCGTACCAATGCCTAGCGCCTGAAGCGACATGCACAGTGCGCCACCGATCAGCCATCCCCAGGCATTTTTTGGGATCGCCCGCAGCGGTTCCTTGAAAAATGGAATCATGCCAAAGGACAAAACCAGCATCACCGTGTTGAGCACCGTCAGGAAGTAGCCAGGCCCGAATAGCGGGGCGTGCTTCATCACGAGAGCGTCCGTCAGGCCAAAAACACTAGAGGCCGCCAGTGCCATAGCGGCGGTTTTCCATACCGCACGGCGATTCGACCAATCGGAAAAACCGAGCAAGAAAATCGCCACCGCGGTCAACCCTGCTCCAATCCACCAAACGAGCGGCACGGGGCCAGCCCCCACCAAGACACTGAAGGTCGCCACAAACACAACCTTCGTCCCCATCATCGGTGCTTGGACCGATACGTCTCCAAGACGGATCGCAGCATAAGTCAGGACATGCCCGAGAAAGAATCCCACTCCCGCCAAAATCGGCCAAATGACCGCACTCCAGTTCGGCGGTCCCTCGTCGATGAGTGCCATTGGCAGGAAGGTCCCGCCAGCGCACATAAGGGGGCGCGCCAGTTCGCGGTGTCACTTCGGCGCTGAGGGTGGCCACTTCGAACTGCGGAGCACGCTTGAGCACTTTGCCCTCATGATTGATGGCTGCTGTGATACCGGTGTTCGTGGCTCGAAGAAGGTCACGTCCGGTTTCGATGG
>JBNNDZ010000465.1:0-3608 GCA_050285865.1 Puniceicoccales bacterium | reverse complement strand
ATTGCGGTTTTTAATCCAGGGGCAATGCTTACGCCAAGTAGGTTTCCATCAGCTTTTATTGCAGTAAAAGTAAGTGCTGTACCAAAATCAACAACAATACAATTTCCCTTGTATTTGTTGTGAGCTGCAACTGCATTTGCTACCAAATCGGTTCCTATCTCATAAGGATTTTTGATTCCGATATTTAATTTCGGATATAGTTCGGGTCCAATCACCAATGGTTCTTTTCCAAAAAGCTTTTTGATCATTTCCCGAATGGGCAGAATTAGTGAAGGAACCACACTACTCACTACGATTTTATCAACCTCTTCGAGTTTAATGTTTCGGCTGGAAAGTAAGGTGCGATAGATTACTTCGTACTCATCTGCAGTTTTGTTGGCAACCGTATGAATTCTAAATTGTTCAGTCCATTGGTTGTTGTCAGATAAACCACAAACCACATTGGAATTTCCTATGTCAATGGCTAATAACATCTGTTTGTAAATGATTTTAATTCTAATTTACTCTGTTTTTTTCTTTTCCGTCAATTAAAAAGGAAATGATATTTTCGCTGGCCTCTTTACCCATTTCTATGCGTGCATCTATGCTTGCTGTACCAATATGCGGAACTACAACTACATTATCCATTTGCAATAGTTCCGGATGAATTTTCGGTTCGTTTTCAAACACATCCAAAGCAGCACCTGCTATTCTGTTCCTTTTTAGAGCATCAACAAGCTCCTGTTCGTTCACAACCGGTCCTCTTGCAGTATTGATAAGCAATGCGGTATCTTTCATGAGCTCCAATTCCTTCTCCCCAATTAGGTGATGGGTTTCATCGGTTAATGGGCAATTCAAGGAAACCACATCCGACTGTTCCAGTAAATCGGTAAAACTAAGGTATTGATAGGTTGAATTGTCTATTTTATTACGGTTGTAATACACTACTCTCATACCAAAAGCTTCGGCTTTTAGAGCAACGGATTTTCCAATCTTACCCATCCCAACAATGCCAAGAGTTTTATCGCGCAATCCGGTTCCCAAGTTCTTCATGACTCCCCATTCCAGTCCGGCGACCGAAGCTGGACGCGTTCGTTTCGACGATCGACCACTGGTTGGCTGAAGACGCGAAGGTACCGCGCAAACAGCGCCATACGGCCAAGCGTGTGTTTGACCGGCTTCGCGACGAATGCGGGTTCACCGGCGGCTATACGATCATCAAGGATTATATCCGCGAGCGGGAACAGCGTCGCCAGGACGTGTTCGTGCCGCTTTCTCATCCGCCCGGCCATGCGCAGGCTGATTTCGGTGAGGCGACGGTGGGGCACTGTAAACTTAATGGGCTCCGGCCAAAAATCTCGCCCTGCGCTTTCGCTTATGCGGTTTGCAGGCGTGCGATCTCGTTCCACATCTGCATGGCAGCGGCTCTCAGTTCGCGGTGATGATCGGATGGAATGTCGTGGCGTGGAATGTGAAACAGGTTGGCGACTGGGTCATGGATGGAAACGAAACGCTGGAGCTGTCGGGCTGACTTGAAGCCCTTCATGATCCGCTCTCGCCGTCGTGTAGGTTGATGAGAGTTCTCTGCCCGATTGTTCAGCCCTTTGTGGGAGCGGTGCTCGATGCCGGGCATAATGTCGCGCTTTGCGGCACCATAGGATCGCAGCTTGTCGGTGATCATGACGCGTGGTGAATTCCCCTGTCCTTTCAGAAGCTTTCGCATCAGACGTTTGGCAGCCTTGGTATTGCAGCGGCTCTGTACCAGCACGTCGAGAACGAAGCCATCCTGATCAACAGCCCTCCACAGCCAGTGCTTCTTGCCGCCAATGGAGATGACGACCTCATCGAGGTGCCATTTGACGCCGAGCTTCCCGGCTGAGCGTCGCCGGATTTCATTGGCAAAGTACCGACCGAATTTCTCCGCCCAAAGGCGCACTGTTTGATGCGAGACGATGATCCCACGCGCCGCCAGCAAATCTTCAACCATTCGAAGGCTGAGTGGAAACCGGAAGTATAGCCAGACGGCGTGGGCAATCACCTCATCTGGAAATCGGTGGCGACGATAAAGGGGATCACGGACAGAGCTGGTCATACCGCCAGATCCCACATTTCGGTGGATCGCCGGTTAACTTTACAGTGCCGTCGCCGGCTATAAGAGCGCCGGCCACGCAAATAATCAGCCAAGAGCGATGACGGCCTCAACCTCCACGCGGGCACCCTTCGGAAGCGCCGCGACCTGGTAACAGGCACGTGCGGGAAATGGCGCCGCGAAATGGCGGCCATAGACTTCATTCACACTTGGGAAGTCCGTAAGGTTCGTGACAAGAACCGTGGTCTTGACCACCTTCGCCGTTGCGCTTCCGGCGGCTTCGGCAATAGCACGAATATTCTTCAGGCACTGGTCAATCTGACTGGCGCTGTCTTCACCGACAATGTCTCCTGTCGCTGGATCAAGCGGAAGCTGACCGGAAACGAACAGCAGATCATTGTGCCGAATGGCTTGTGAATAGGGCCCGATGGCCGCCGGTGCGTTTGGGGTCTCGATCTTTTCCATTCCAATTTCCCTTTCAAGCGGCATTCATGCCGGCAATGGGCGCAGGCGTCGCGCGGTTTCAAGATGCACGCGCGGAACCGCGTCCAGCAGGCCGCGCGTGTAGTCATGGCGGGGCCGGGTAAACACCTCTTCCGTTTCCCCTTCCTCGATGATCTCGCCGGCGCGCATGATCGCCACGCGGTCCGCGAACTGACGAACCGTGCTGAGATCGTGGGTGATAAACAGGAAGGTCAGACCGCGCTCCTGCTGTATATCCGAGAGCAAGTTCAAAATCTGCGCGCGCACTGAAACATCCAGCGCCGAAACGGCTTCATCGGCGACCATGAAATCCGGGTCCAGCGCCAAGGCGCGCGCAATCGCGATGCGTTGGCGCTGTCCGCCGGAAAACTGGTGCGGGAAACGACGGTCCTGGTCAGGGTCGAGACCAACCCGCACCAAGAGGTCGCGCGCGACGCGACGCCGTTCTTCGGCGTTTGCAAGGCCATGGATTGCCAGCCCGTCGGTGATGGCCTCACCGATCCGCCGTCGCGGATTGAGAGATGCGAACGGGTCCTGGAAAATCGTCTGGACTTGCCGACGGAAATCCAGCAGCGCCTCGCCCTTGAGGCTGCCAACATCGACGCCGTTGTGCAGGATCTTGCCCGATGTAGGGCTGTCCAGATGGGCAACGCAACGGCCGAGCGTGCTCTTTCCTGACCCGGACTCCCCGATCAGGGCGGTGGTCGTACCGGGTTGAATGCGCAGGCTCACGCCGTTTACGGCCCGCAGTTCCTTTCGCCTGAAGGGAAGCATGCCTCCGCCAATACGAAAATGGCGGTGCACATCGCAGATCTCCAAAGCCGGAACGCCATCATTCCCGAGTGGCTCGGTCGCGGGTTTGACCTCGGCCGACACGGTTCGCGCTGCAGCGTCGCCAAATTCCGCCTCTCCGAAAATCGCTCGCGTATCGATGGTCGAAAACCGCAGGCCCGGCGTGCGTGGCTGTTCCACGTCGGGAGCAGCCGCTACAAGAGCTTTCGTGTAAGGATGGGAGGCATGCTTGAATATTTCGGTAACGGTCCCCTGCTCGACGACT
>JBNNDZ010000464.1:0-4917 GCA_050285865.1 Puniceicoccales bacterium | reverse complement strand
GATAAGCCGCATTGAAACGCGATTGCACAAGCCCCAGCAGGCCGAGTGTAACGACGGCCACAATCGCCACGATAGCGACCGTGAGGCGGAAGCCGAAACGTGACCAGAGCGGCGGACGAAGGGGCGCGGAATCGTGGTCGCCCATGATCGGTTAGTTGGGGGCGACTGGGGTTACCGTCAGCGTTTCGTCGGCGGACGCCACCTCGACTGGTTGACGCGATGTCTTGCCGGGACCATACCAGACGACCAACTCGTAGTTGCCCACAGGGACGTCGGTTAACGTGAACGCGCCCTCGGCGTCACTGACGGCGAAGACCGGCGTATCCAACACGAGGATCGTCGAGCGCATGTGCCGGTGAATTTCGCAGAATACGGCAATTTCGCCCGGTTGATCAAAGACTACTTTTTGCGGATCATCGCCCTTGCGGTAGCGCCCGAGGTCGAAGGTCTTGGCCTCCGAATAGGAAAACACGTTATGGAAGGTCTCATCCTCGTTGGGGAAGGCGACTTCGGCACCGACGGGGACCGGCATCACGCTGGCCTCAAATTGCAAGCCGCGTTGGATCAGCTCGTCCATCTTGGGGGCGGTGTCCCACCGGGCCTGTGGGAATTCGCCTTCGAGATAAACGACGGCCTGTGGGGCAGGGGGCGGGTCGGGCTGTTCGCTGGCCCCACGCTGGTAGCGGGAACTCGCACGCTTGGCGTCGGGCAGCTCACCGGTATCGATGACGCCTTGGACCGTAGCCGCGGTTAAGCTTTGCGGCGCAAAGTAAGCGATAAGGGAGCAGATTATGGCGATTCTGAGCATGGCGTGTGGTTGGTTACAGCATGGCGAGTCGCGCGACGGGGTCAATCCTTGCGGATAATTGTTGCCGGGCCCTGCGGCACGATCTGCGTTGGGTTGATATCGTCGTGCGTCACGTAGTAGTGGCGCTTGATGTGGTCGAAGTTCACTGTGTCTACGATTCCCGGTTGGCGATAGAGACGTTCCAGGTAGCTCTGTAGTTGCGGGTAATCAATAATACGGCGAATATTGCACTTGAAGTGGCCGTGATACACGGCGTCAAAGCGGATCAGCGTGCAAAAGAGGCGCCAGTCCGTTTCGACAATTCGCTCGCCGAACAGGTACGGGCCGCCTTCCTTAAGCCGCGTTTCCAGTCGATCAAGTGCGGCGAACAACTTCGTTACCGCCTTGTCGTAGGCGGATTGTTTCTCGGCAAAACCCGCCTCGTAAACACCGTTGTTTACCGCGTCGTAAATGAACGAACTGAGCTCATCCTGGGCACTTGCGATGTCAGCAGGGAAAAGGTCGACGGGTGTTTTTGCCAGGGGTTTGAATGCGCCCGCCCACATGCGGCAGATATCATCTTCGGAATTATTGACGATGCGCCGGGTTTGCTTGTCCCACAGGACGGGAACCGTTACGCGGCCCTTGAAGCTGGGATCCGTGGCATGGTAAGCTTCGGAGAGAAATTGAAATCCTTCGGCGGTATCCGGGCCCAGACCTTCGCCGTCGCGAAAGGCCCAGCCTCGGTTATCGCGAATCGGGTCGGCGACACTGATCCCGACCGCGTGCTCGAGCCCCATCAGTCGTAGCACGATCCAGGAACGGTGTGCCCAGGGACAGGCTTTGCAGATATAGAGTTGGTAGCGACCTGCTTCTGGCTGGAACTCGCCATCGGCTTCCACCCAGTTCCGGAATGCGTCTTCTTGTCGCTCGAAAGAGCCATCTTCACCAGATTCGTCGGGAAATTGCGCCATTTGTAAATGTTTCTCCAATGATTGCAATTCGCGCAACTTCAAACCATTCGACGATGTCACTTGTGTAGTCTTTTTAACATTACAGTGAGGCTTGTTCAACAATTGACGAGTAACGCGTTGACACACCGGATGAGCGCCCTTGCATCATTGGCATGGGATGGCTGCTACCAGTTTCGACCCCTTGCGTGGTCGGAGTAATCACTTTTTGCGCTGCGGCGCTAACACCGGCAATTGCTGCGGATTCGGGCGAATGGACGCCTCCGCCGCCTAAGATCGAGGGCAAATACGACTGGATCGAACTGACTTCGGGCGAATGGCTGAAGGGTGAGTTTAAGTCGATGTACAACGAATCCGTCCAGTTCGATAGCGACAAGCTAGATCTGGTCACCATCGACTGGTCGGACATCAAAGCGATTCATTTCGCCAAGCCGATGGGGGTACGGCTGAATGATCAGACGGTACTCCGCGAACATGTCACGATGAGCGATGGCAAGGTGGATTTTCCTGCCTCGGACAAGAGCGTGAATCCCAAAGATGTCGTGTCAATTGTGCCAGTGGCGCATGACGAATGGGATCGTTGGCGATTGAATGGGAAGATCGGTTTTGATTTTCAGCGTGGAAATACCGATGAAACCCGCGTAACGGCATCCATGGCGGCCACGCGGTTAAGGGCGTCTACGCGGGTGAAGCTAAGCTATATCGGCAACTACACGGTCACCGATGGCGAAGAATCAACCAATAATCACCGCGCGAATGCTACCTTTGACTACTTCTTTGACGAGCGTTTGTATATTCGTGCGTTCGATGGCGAATACTTCCGTGATCCGTTTCAGAACATCGCTGCCCAGATCACGGTAGGCGCTGGCTTTGGCTATAAGATTTTGGATAATAAAACGACAGACTGGGAAATTCTCGCGGGTCCGGCTTATCAATTCACAAAGTTCTCCACGGTCGAGGCGGGCGAATCACGTATCGCCCAAAGCCCAGCGGCACGTTTTCAAACCACGTTCAGTTACGACATTACGGACGACCTCGATTACAATCTGAATTACAACGCGGTGCTGACGAATAAGCAATCGGGACTGTTAACTCAGACGGTGATCACGTCCCTGGATTACGAAATTACCACCATCTTCGACGTCTTCGTGATGCTGCAATACGACCGGGTGGAAAAGCCAACGGCGCGTTCCGATGGCTCGATCCCGGACCAAAATGACGTTACCTTGTCGTTTGGTCTCGGTGTAGACATTTAAAGTGAAAGGACTCTGAGCTGCTGGTTTTTCCGCCTCTGCGGCGGGACCAGCTAGATCATCGTTTTCAATGTGCGTTCCGCGAGGCTTTCTTCGAAGCGCATCAGGTGAACGGATACCTCTTCGTTGGCGCGCTCTTGTTGGGCAATCCAAGCGGTGGTGCCGGGGGAGTGCTTCACTTGCACGTCGCGGGCCCGCATGGCTGCCTTGTAATCGTTAATCCGTTTACGGGCGAGCTTGGAGGCCAACTCTTCCTTGTTGAAAATGCTCAAGGCCTCACGCGTGTCCTTGGCAATCGTCTCCAGAAGCTTGCGGTCGGCTTTTTCGATTAAATTTCGCGCCAGCTCGTCCACGCGTGGACCTTCGTCGGGCAAACCTTGCCGGGACAGTTGTTCGCGCGCCATGTTGATCGCCTTAGCCACGTGTGAGTAGGCATTCAGCAGGCGGAACATCGCGGTGGTATCGACGGCACCATAATCCGGGGTCAGCCCTTGTAAGACTGGTTGTCCTGCCTTGTATGCCTGCGCCAGCGTCTTCAACTCTTCACCGGCAATGGCGAATGAAAGCTCCTCAACCATTGCCTTCTGATCCATCGATCCGAGGATGCCTTCGGCGGTTTGGGTTCGGTAAAGCGCACGGGGAACCGCATACTTGAAGAACTGCTTTTCGTAAGACCACTGGTCGAGAATCTTCTGGCCCAGCACCGATCCTGTGCGGCGGACATGCTCTGTGAGCATCGCCTTGATGACTGCTTCGTGCGCGGCGACTTCTTCCGTCTCATCGGCCAGGGACTTCACGATCACGGAGTCTGCGCTGTGCAACAGCTTCAACATGTCGTCGGGGTCATACTGGTAAGCGTTGCCGCCGCTCATGCCGTTGCAGAAGCCCATGCCAAAAGTGCCGAGGTTCAGCACGGCACCACTGGTCATGTATTCACAGCAGAAATCACCAACACCTTCCACAACGGATAGTGCGCCGGAGTTGCGGACCGCGAAACGGTCGCCCGCTTCGCCGTTGACGAACACCTGGCCACCCGTGGCACCGAACAGTGCGAAGTTGCCGATGAGGACATTTTCGCCCGGGTTGAAGCTTCCGCCGCCCGGTGACTTGATCACCGCGACACCTCCGCAGGCACCTTTGGCGACGCCGTCATTGCAGACGCCGGTGTGCTCCATCAGCATGCCTTCATTCATCCAGCAGGCATAGGATTGTCCAGCGGAGTTCGTTGTGCGGATGACCACGCTTTCGGGCATCAGGGTGCGTCGACCGTTGGCATCCACCTCGATGACGGGCGATGCCTCGGCTTGTTCCTTGGACAAATCGTATGCGAGAATGCGCTCGATATCGATGGCCAGTTGGCCGCCAACGGTTTTGTCGCTGTTCTTTAACTTGTAGCGATCGCCTTCAAAAACCACGCGAGATTCACTGCCGAAAATCAATTGGTCACGTACGATGGGTAGCATCGAATCATCGACGCTGAAATCGGCTTCCAAATAGATCGGCTTCTCGATGGTCACTTCGGGAGATTCACTCAGGAAGTCTCGGAAATCCAGTTTGCCCACGATGGAGGGATGCTCAATCAGGTGCAGCAGGCTGGTCTTGCCGCGAACCTCCTTCAAGCTGGCGCAGCCCAGACGAGCGAGGATGCGGCGCACGTCGTGTGCGATATTGAGGAAGAATTGCGCCAGCGCGCGGGCGTCGCCCTCGAACACTTCGGGGTTCGTGGTCAGACCAGCGGGGCACTTTACGTTGCAATTCTTCGCCATCACGCACTTGAGCATCATCAAGGCGGTCGTGCCGAATTCGAAGGAGTCCGCTCCAAGAATCGCCGACTTCACCACGTCGGAACCGGTTTGGTGTGCACTGCTGGCTCGCAGAATGACTTTCTCGCGAATGCCATTCTGAC
>JBNNDZ010000463.1:0-3924 GCA_050285865.1 Puniceicoccales bacterium | reverse complement strand
TTCAAAACCAACAAAAGCCGGGTCCGGCGCGGCCACATGCACCAGCCAAAGCTTGGCGTTGCGACGCTTGGCCTCTTCCGCTGCGGTTTTAACCACGCCCAGGCCTTCGTCGGAAAAATCTACGGCACAAACAATTACGCTCATGGATAATAACATACGCGCATTGGCCTTACTTGCAAGCTTGGCCAACGGGTTCACACGGATGCCAATCAGTATGGCTGCGCGTGCTTGGACCGCGGATTCCAGTAGCCATTCCAATCAACTGGGCCAAACCAACCGACGCGGTAAAGGTCGTTATTGCCGTCATAAACATTGTGCGAGGAATCGTATTCTTCGTTGATCGACTCAAAGGATACGTGACCATCGCCCCAGGCAACCACTGCCTCACCACGAAAACGAAAATGACATGTGGGCGTGGCGCGCTCGCCCAAACGGCCATTCCGCAAATGGTGATACGGAACCGAATTTCCCGTCTCCACCACTCCGCCGCCGCGCACGATGGCGGTCGAAGTGAACATGACCGTATTCGGACGATCGATTATACGGGCAGGCAAATTTCCCCGCGCCCACCAAGGTTGATAATCATCCAAAGATACTCCTGAATCGATCTCCATGTTCCACAAATCGGGACGACCGCCATAGTAGGTAGCATTGTAGCCATAGCCACCGGTACCCTCATCAAACTGCGCCCCCTCTTCGTCTTCCAGCAAATCCTCGAAAACTGGGCACAAGCGCACTTTACCGCCATCCAGATACGGGCTCAAGTAACCACCGGTGCCGTCAAAATCCCCCCCTACTCGCTTGCCATGCCAATGAATCGTATCTCGAAAATTTGCATTCGGCGAATAATTGCCATGGTCTGCCGCATACAGTTCATTCGCGACTGCTAGTTGGCGGATATTACTTGCGGACTGATTCTTGTGCGAGGCAAAGCGCACCTCCCCCACCGCAACGATCAGCAAGCTGGATAAGATACCGATGATTGCCACCGCCGTCAGCAGTTCAATCAAAGTAAAGCCACGACGACTCATTGTGCCACCACCTCCTCGACCCGAACCCGGAAAAACCGACCTGCCTCCAGCGAGTCTGAATCTGCCAGCGTTACAAAAACATTTTGCAGGACACCGATGCTCACCTGCGGCGCAACGCCCTGCGTCTCGAAGGACGAGAACACCTCGCTGTCTAACTGTGAATCGGTCAACGGCCCAAAGCGTGCCGCAAATTCCCAACCATCCTCCTCCAACGCACCAACTTGCGTCTCGATCACGTAGCTCACGTCCGCATTGCGTTCATCTCGCGGAAAAACGAATGCCCACTGCCCATCTTTAGCGCGGGCCATCCGAGCAACGGCGAACCCGTCGCGCTTGAGGGGATTCAGCCGGTAAGCGTATTCCTCGAGGTTCGTCCAGCCATCACCATCGGTGTCAGCACTTTTGACGAAACCACGACCGTTGTTCCATTCTTCATAGGTCAGCGCCTGGCCAACGGCCCCCAATGATTCCAGATCAAAGCCACCGCTGCCGTAGGTTACCCATGCGTCGTAAATCGGATTTCCGAGACTATCCAAGAAATCACCACTTCCGGGCACATCAACAACCCGAATATGCGTTACTGCATCCAGATTGAGTAAACCGCTTTCGACCAACTCGTGATCCAGCAATTCACCCAAGTCGAACGGCGTGCCCCACCCATTTGCGTGTTTGCCTGCCAGGTTAAACAACTTTCGAGCATCGAGCCCGCCATAGAGCCCAACCGGGCTATCGGTCAGCGAGACACTAGGGAACCGCGCGAAATCGACACCATTGCTGGACACTTCGACGTAAGCTAATTCGGAAAAGACAAAACCCGTTTCCATGTCACTACCGCCAAATAAGCCGTTCTCATACACCGCAAAATCGGTCCCGGTGAAATTTCGAATTGGCTCAAGAAATTTTAGCGTGATCGAGCCCGGATTCCTTCCTGCAGCAATCGCGTCCGCATCGAGTTCGCCCAGAGATACGACCGAATAATTGTCGCCCGTAGCTTCACCAAGCGCCCTGGCCTCGACTTGCCATATAGGGAGAACAATCGGATCACCATTGGAGTGAGTCCCCAAGACTGGATCGTAAGCAGCAACCTCGTCAGCCCAAGCCAAGAAGATGGGATTTACCCAAGTGGGGATATCCGGATTCTCATAGCCCGGAAATGTGATCCCTTCTCCATCGGCCCCGACGAGCCCGGGTATTGGAGCATCAAAAGCATTCTGGTCATCATTAAGCCCCGCAGAGAAACTCTGTGCGGCTAAGGGCACCCCGCCAGCCAACAAGTGCCCAAGAGACAACGCCGATACGATCAAGGTGTTATTCATGTTATTCCATTTTTGGCACAATGCTGCCATTTATGGAATATACCATTTCAAGACAGTCTCGAGTCAACCTCTGATTATTGATTCCGCTCCGATAGAAGACTTACTCCGGCGCGACTTCGCGGAAGCTACTTGGCTTGGTGAAGTAAAAACTCAGCAGGCCGACATTGGTCACGGCCTTGTCGATAACCGTTGATGCGATAACTTCATTTTCCAACTGTACCGAAACCCGATGCGGAACCAATAGGCCATCGACATAGCGATAATCCGTAAAATGAAACTCTAACGGCGTGGCATCTGCGGCGGGTCGGTAAGCACGTCGTGTCTCTAACATGGCACGGACACTAAGCCATACGTCGACCACGTCGCCGTGTTCTTCGCTCGTCAATCGCAGGTGGTGCTCACCCACGCTTGGCTCTCCGGCAAACGTATGCTCACCCAAATATTCAACTTGGAAACCGTAGCGTAAGTAGTCCTGTAAAATCGGCTGAAAGGACTGAAAAATGCGGAAGAAACGCAGTTGCCCAGCATTCAGTCGGGTCGCCCCGAATTCTGGCTCACCCTCGATCCAACGCCAACCGTTACTGCCATCAAAGACCTGGATGACCTTACGGCCATCCGCTTCCAATTCGTAACGAATTTGCCCGGAATCACGTTGATTCAGCAGAAACCGAAACGTCTGCCCATCCTGCTCGCTCACGCCCGACAAGCGCATGGAATTGACTGCCTGCAACTGCGCTGGATTACCAAGCGCCTGCCGATGCTCACGCAGGATTCGATTTACTTCCAGGTTGGTGCCTTGAGCAAGGCACGCCGTAGCGAAGAGCAACGCCGCACAAAGCGTCGCCCAGAATGATGTTTTGGGGAACATTTAGCGCCCAATGATAACGTAGTCACAGCCCCGCGCAATGCGAAACGGCGAGCCGCAATTATGGAACAACTGCACTAAGCGCCTTCGCCAGAATCCAGTGCGATCTTGTAGAGGAACGCATCGCGCAATGCTTCGAGCGACGCCTCGATGATATCGTCCGAAGCCCCAACGGTGCCCCAGATATTTTCGCCATCGGTGGATTCAATTTGCACGCGGACGATTGCCTTGGCGGCCTTTTGGCCGTCCAGCACCCGCACTTTGAAGTCCGTCAAGCGGACATCGTGCACCTTCGGAAACTCGACTTCCAGTGCCTTGCGGAGTGCGCCGTCCAATGCGCCAACCGGGCCCGTCGCCTCGTCGACAACGTGGTAAATGTTCTCGCCGATCTGGAGTTTGACGGTCGCCTCGGCGGTAACGTCGTCCTTCCACTCACCGTATTCGTCGGTGACCTTGAAGTTGAGGATCTTGAACGGATCGCCCTTCTCGTCGACGTAGCGACGGATGAGCAGCTTAAAGGAAGCATCAGCTGCCTCGTATTCGTAGCCCCGGAATTCCAGCTGTTTCAACTCCTCGAGGAAGCCCTTCATCTGCGGCGATTGCGACTCTACGTTAAGCCCCATTTCCTGCGCCTTCATCATGATCGAGGCACGACCTGACATGTCCGACACCACCACTCGCGTGCGGTTACCAACCAGCTCCGGTTCGATGT
>JBNNDZ010000462.1:0-2859 GCA_050285865.1 Puniceicoccales bacterium | reverse complement strand
GGTCAATACGCCCCGGCACCGCAAAAACGGGCCGGTTCTGGTCGGCGGCGAACTTCGCGGTGATCATGCTGCCACCGGACAAACCCGACTCCACAACAATCGTCGCAGCGGACATGCCCGCAATCAGGCGATTGCGCATGGGAAAAGTCGTCTTGCTCGCCCGCGTGCCGAAGGGCAGTTCGCTGATGACGACGCCGCGTTCGCCGATCTGTTTGTAAAGGTCGATATTTTCTGGCGGATACACGATGTCTGCCCCGCAACCGAGCACGGCGGCCGTGTCGCCTTCGGCAGCCAGCGCGCCCCGGTGCGCCTCGGTATCGATGCCACGCGCCAGCCCGCTGACCACGCAAAAACCCATCCGGCAAAGGTCCGCTGCCAACCGCTGCGCCACCCCGCGCCCGTAAACCGTCGTCCGGCGGCTCCCCACAATGGCGATGCTTTTGACCATTGGTCGCAGCGGGCCAATCATGTAGATACCCAATGGCGGATCATAAATTTTCTTCAACGGCTTCGGGTAGTCGTCATCGGTTACAGCCACAAAGGAAGCACCAGACTGTGCGAGCCGCTTCTCCTCGCGTGCGAGGTCGAAATGTTTTTCCCAATTGCGAACGATCTCCGCCGTTTCATCGCCAATGCGTTCCACGCGAAGCAACGAGGATTTGCTTGCCGAGAGAATCGCATGCGGGTCATCCCGAAACGCATTGAGCAAGCGGCGCAAGGTCACTGGCCCCAGACGCGGCAAGCCATTCAGCACCAGCATGGCCTGATTTCGCGTCAGCGTGGATACAGTAGCCGCCATCGTTTGGCTTAGCGGGACTTCGGCAGGAATACCGCGCGAATTTTTCCACCACGGACGAATTCCAGGCGATTTTGTGGACCAACGCGGATAGTGGAATTCTCCATTGCGCCCATCAGCTTGGACTCGACGGACATCAAATCGGCCGGGCCTGCCATGCGGGTTACGGCAAACACGCCCACCTGGTCGCCCTTGAGCTCCGTGGTCCAGCGGTTAATCGGCCCCCGGCCCGACAATTGGCCTTTCTCCAGCTTTAACTCTACCGGTTCCGGCGTCGACGGTTCCACACCATCAAGCGTGAACAGCACATAATTGCCGTCCTTTGGCATGGTCGGCTTGGCCTCCTCGTGAGCGCATCCTGCGATAAAAAACATCATGAAAACGCCGAAAATTCCGGCGAAAACGTTCAATCCAACCCCTCGAATTTTGTCCATATAGTCAGGCATTAGAACAAATCTTAGCCCGAGCGCAAAACCGCAGATAAATAATTAAGCAATTCGGTCGTTGCGACGGATACCGCGCCTTTTTCGCGGGCCAGGAAATCTGCTGCTGTGCCGTGCCAAACCACTCCTGTCGCGGTCGCCCGGAATGGCTGACGGGGTGTTTGCGCCACAAGCCCGCCAATGAGCCCGCCCAGCAAGTCACCACTGCCGCCCCGCGCCAGGACGGGACCGCCAAATGGCGAAGCCTGCACCAGCCGACCATCAGTAATCCGGGTTAGCGGGCCTTTAAATACCGTGATAACGTTGTGCTTGTGCGCAAACCAGGTCAGCGCATCCCGATCGTAGGTGGCGGAGTTGCGGCCCGTCAGCCGCTTGAACTCGCCGGCATGCGGTGTAAGAATCAACCCGGTGTCGGGATTACGTTTCATTGCCGCCTCGATGATTGATGGCTGCAAAGCGTCGGCGTCCAGAATCACCGGTACCGGCACCTCGGCGACAATTTCCTCGACCAGCTTACGCGTCTCTGGCTCGTTCCCGATGCCCGATCCGCACAACAGCGCAGTAGCACGAGGTAGCTTCTCCCGCAGCAAAAGCCAGCCTTCGAGGGCGAGCCCACCATCCGGCGTTTCCGGCCATGGGGTCCACATGACCTCTGGCAATTGCGCGGCCAATTGCGAGGCCACGCTTTCCGGAGCAAACGCCGTCACCAGCCCCACCCCACTATGCAAGGCAGCTTTGGCGTTCATCAGCAGCGCGCCCGGCATCGAGCGCGAACCCGCCAAAATGAACAAGTGTCCGAAGGTGCGTTTTTCCGCATCGGCGGGACGCCATTCACGCAGCGGCGCAAGGATATCGGCTGTTAAAATGTCCTCTCCTGCCGCCTGCGGTCCGGTATAAAACTCGTCGAAGAAACCGATGTCCAGATAACGCAAACGTCCGACATTTTTTACGTGCTCAGGCAGAATTGCCGGGGCCTTCACAATACCCGTGGCGTAAGTAAAATCTGCGCGAAATGCGTCCTTGTCGCCCAAGCCGCTGGGCAGGTCGACCGCGACGCGAAACTTGATCTTCGCCGTATCATTTACCGCGCGGAGCAACTCGGCGGCACCATCGCGCAACGGAGGCTGAAACTGCATGCCCAGCAGACCGTCAAAGCAAATGTCGTAGGACTGCGAAGACAGCTTGAGTACGGGAATCGTCTGCGCCTTACCGGTTTTCTCCAGTGCGTCCCAGGCGCGGCGGGTCAGCGTCCGTGCCTCAGTCTTATCGCAAAGTGGAAGGATGTAGGCCTCGCCCTCAGGACGGATGCGAAGCAATTCGTCCGCCGCCAGAAGCGCGTCGCCGCCATTGTGCCCCTTCCCCACCAGCACCAGAATGTGTGGTCTGCGGTGCGTGCGCGATGAGGGGTGCGCGACTTCGCAAAAATCATCCAACGCAGCCCTGCCCAAAGAGCGACCAGCGTGATTCATGGCTGCCCAAGCTGCTTCCCGACCCGAGAGCAGATTTTTCTCAAATTCCAGCGCTTCCTCACACGTGAGTATTGGATGTGCGTAATCTTGCATAATTTACTTCTTCAAGGCTTCGAAATCAGCTGCGGCGTCAGGAATGCGCGAGGTCAAT
>JBNNDZ010000461.1:0-3419 GCA_050285865.1 Puniceicoccales bacterium | reverse complement strand
CGGAGCTACCCGCCGAGTGTGGGTGATGCTGTGGAGGGTGGAGGGGAGAGAAGAGGCAGAAGGCAGAGGGCAGAAGGGAGAAGTGGCGTCATTGATTGGTAGCCGCATGGAAAATCATTCATGAGTGGGCGAGGTATTCGCCCTGCCGGACCCTAATCGATCTTTTCCCTTCTGCCTTCTGCCCTCTGCCTTCTGCCTCTCCTCCACCCCTCTGCCTCCCGCCTTCTGCCCCTTCCAAAATCCCTCCCCCATCCCCCTCCAAACACCTAAATCTACGGCTTGACCGCGTTTGTTGGCGTCACAAGACTGGCCTACAAACGTGATTACCATGAACGACACCAATCGCCCGGCGCTGTTCGATCTCGACGGCACTGTCGAGGCGATCAATCAGGCGATGGAAAAGCCCGTGCTTTCGTTGCGCCTGGTGGAACCGGATCATGTGAATTACCAGCAGGACGCCTTCCGCAAATTCCGCGACGTGCTCTCGCAATGGCGCGAATTCGACAAACGCGCGAAGTTCACCATCGAAGACGACCAGGGCCGCGTGCGTGGTTTCTTCGAGTATGAGCGCTACTGGCAGGGCGCGGACGACCTCGGCCGCGACGATTTTCTGGAGCTATTGCAAATGCAACTGCGCTTCCCCTTCACCTTGCGTGATGGCACGAGCCTGGCGGGTTACTCCGGCAAACGCGCCCGCATCAAGCGTGGGGATGACGCTGCGGGCACCGTTGCCTTGAAAATTGACCACGTTCCCCGCGCACCGACGCTGTTTTGCCGTTTTGGGACAACGTTTGGTTGGCGCATTGCCAACCTTTCCGGCACAATGATGGACGAGCTGTTTCGGTAAGCTGGCAGTTACTGAGGCGAGAGATGCACACATCGCCTCATTCCACACCACATCCCACATCCCGGCATTGACCTTTCCGCCGCGCTCCTTCAACTCTCCGGGATGACTACCGAAAGCGCAGTTCGCGTTCGTTTTGCTCCCAGCCCGACGGGATTCTTTCACATCGGCGGTGCCCGCACGGCGCTGTTCAACTGGCTCTACGCCCGGCACACCGGCGGGAAATTCGTCCTCCGCATCGAGGACACCGACACCGCGCGCAATACGCCAGAAGCCCTCGCTGCACTACTCGATGGCATGCGCTGGCTGGGACTGGACTGGGATGAAGGTCCCGAAGTCGGCGGCGACTACGGTCCGTATTTCCAGAGCGAGCGCACGCCCATCTACGAAGCACACCTCAAGATCCTCCTCGATAAAGGCCGCGCCTACGAGCAAGACGGCGCGGTTTATTTCAAGCTCGAAGGCGAGCGCTACACCGAGTTCGACAAGTACAAAGACGCCGAAATCGAAAAGGTCCGCACCGAACCTGTCACCATCCGCGACGCCGTACGCGGCGAAGTCACCCGCGCCGTGGAGACAGATTTCGTCCTGCGCCGCAGCAACGGCGACTTCGGTTTCCATTTCGTGAACGTCGTCGATGACCTGGCGATGAAAATCACGCATGTCATCCGGGGCGAAGACCACCTTTCCAACACCGCACGCCACGTAGAGATCTACCGTGCGCTGGGTGCAGAGCCGCCCGTATTTGCGCACATCCCGCTGATCCTCAAGAGCGACGGCAAGGGCAAGATGTCCAAGCGCGAAACCGGCGCGTTGATGGAGGAATACATGCAGCGCAACTTCATCCCCGAAGCTGTCCGGAACTTCCTCTGCCTGCTGGGCTGGAATCCCAAGGACGACCAGGAAGTCATGCCGATCGACGAAATCATTGCCCGTTTTGGCTTTGATGGCATTCAAAAAGACGGTGCCCGTTTCGACGAGAAAAAGCTCATGCACATCAACACGGAATACCTCCGCGCACTGCCGGTGGAGACGTTTGCGTGGATGGCTGGTCCCGTCTTGAGCGAAAAGGGCGTCATCGACGAATCCACCTCCGAAGACTACCTGCAGAACGTGCTCGGCATCGCACAGGAAAAAGCCCGCGACTTCGAAGGTTTGCCCGAACTCGTCGGCTATTTCTTCACTGAAGACTTCGCCATCGACGAAGGAGCCCGTGAGCGTGTCTTTAAGAAAGGCGACCCGGCCGCACGCCTGGCAGAACTGATCCCCGCATTGGAAACCGTCGAGCCCTGGACCGAGGAGCACATCGACGCCGCCATCGTGGCGTTGGCTGAGTCCAAGGGCGGCAAAAAGTTCGACTATTTCCCGATCGCCCGTTTGGCCGTCAGCGGTCAAGCCGGTGGCCCAGACCTCCTGGCCCTCTTACGCGTCCTCGGCAAAGAGCGTGTCATTGAGCGCATGAAGCGCTTCGCATGAGCGAATTAAAGTCGTTTGCGAGAATATACCAACAGGCCTCCAGGCAAGCCACAGCGTCACGCAAAGGTAGGGCGGCTTGCCTGGAGGCTGCGCCCTGCCTTCGTATGTGACGCCATTCAGGCACCGCGTACAACAAAAAACGCCGACCTTTCCGGCCGGCGTTTATTCATTGGGTAAATTTCAATTGGGGAATGGCGGGGACGGCTAATTGAGCCGCCGGTCCGCCGCGTAAACAGCTGCTTGAGCTGGAAAAGCCCGTCGCCGGGCTGGAGCTAAACACAGCTGTTTAGTAAGGTCGGCGATCACGGCCACCGCCACCGCGGTTGCCTTCACGCTTGCGGAAGCCGCCATCACGGCCACCACCGTCGCGGTCACCACGGTAGCCACCGCCACCACCGCCGCCGCGGTTGAAGCCGCCGCCTCCACCGCCACCGCGGTTGAAGCCGCCGCCACCGCCGCCGAAGTCGCGGCGCGGAGGCCGTTCTTCACGCGGACGTGCGATGTTTACCTTGGCGGGGCGTCCGCCGATGTCAGCGCCATTAAGCGCGTCAACCGCTGCGTTAGCTTCTTCTTCGTTCGCCATGGCGACGAAGGCAAAGCCCTTGGAGCGGCCGGTTTCGCGGTCGATGATGACTTTAGCCGAGGTGACTTCACCGTGGGCGCCAAAGATGCCCATCAGCTCGTCGTCGGTAAGATCGTAGGGAATATTCCCAACGTAAATGTCCACTGTCTTGATTCTTTTCTTGTTCAGCGCCGGAGGATAACGAGCAGGATTCCGGCGCCCCGAACCAAGCTCACTGTGGGTGGTAATCACCCGGGGTCTTTAGCCGAATAATCCATGCGCGAATTAGACCGCGCACATTTTTCCAGTAAAAACGGACGCGAGTAATGGAGGAATTCTCAACTACTTGCAAGGAAGAACTGTGATACGCGTTAGTTACGGAATTCGGTGGACAGAGGACGGGAGTCGGAGGTCTGTGATCGGAAGTCGGATATCGGAGGACGGATGTCGGAAGTCGGAGGTCGGATGATCTTGGTGAAATGGTGGGGTGCATGATTAGTGATTGTTCGATGCTCTTATGCTAAGTCCTCCAGCTAC
>JBNNDZ010000460.1:0-4592 GCA_050285865.1 Puniceicoccales bacterium | reverse complement strand
GTTAGTCGGGAAGTTGAGCAGGATTGCCTTCACGCCCGGTTCCCAGGCAGCGATGAGCTTGTCTGGATCGATGGCGAAATCGTCGTCGGCACTCGTCGCAACCGGAATGGCGCGGGCATGACAAAGCTTGATGCTCGGGCTATAGCTGACGTAGCACGGCTCGTGGTAAATGACAGCCTCGCCCGGGTTCAGGATCGCACGCAAGGCGATGTCGAGCGCTTCGCTGACGCCGACCGCAACCAAGACTTCGTTCTCCGGATTGTAACTGACGCCAAAGAAATTTTCGACGTATTTGGAAATTTCCCGGCGCAGAGTAATGAGCCCCTTGTTGTCGGTGTAGCTCGTTTTGCCCTGCTCCAACGCGTAGATCGCCGCCTCGCGGATATGCCAGGGTGTCACAAAATCCGGCTCGCCAATCCCGAGGGAAATGGCGTCCTTCATCTGCGACACGATCGCGAAAAAGTCACGAATTCCGGACTTCGGAAGCCCGGCCACGTGATCGGCGACGAATCGTTGGGAGGAGGACATGGGTCGTATAGGTTTAGTTAAAAATTGTGCGCTCGTTCAAAGGCTATGAGACGATTGAATTAACCACTGATAATACTGATGAACACAGATACCACTCTGCATAATATACATCGCGCTAGATCAGTGCTCATCAGTGTCATCAGTGGTTCAAAAAATTCCGAGGTTGGTATAAATTCAAAATGCAAAAAGGCTGGTCGCAATCATTCGATCTTCGCCAGCCCTTTAATTATTAATCTTTAATTTTTAATCTTCTAAGGACTAACTGCTGGCTTTGGGTCCGCTTCCGCCGGACGCGCGATGTAGTGACCCTGCTCCTTGTACGCACGCAGCATGAAGTGAGTCGCCGTGGAATTAACCCCCGCAATCGTCGCGAGCTTTTCAAAGACAAACGATGCCACACGCTGGAGATTCTGCGAGCGGATCACCACCAGCAGGTCGTAGGCACCGGACATCAAATAGCAGCTCTCCACGCGATCAAACTTGCTGATGCGCTCCGCAATGCGGTCGAATCCGCCTTCGCGTTCAGGGCTGATTTTCACCTCGATCACGGCACGGACTTCGTTGGGGCCTTCGTAATCGGGGTTGAGCACCGGACGCCAGCCCAGCAACACACCCTCATCTTTCAGCTTCTCGAATTCAGCCTGAATTTCAGCCGTCGTCATGCCCAGCACCTGCGCCATTTGCGCGGTGGAGAGCGACTCGCCTTCGAGGATCAACTTCAGTACGGGATTCATGGAAAAGCGCTACACAATGACGCCTCCCACGCATTTGTCCATCGTCAACTTTCGCCGAAAAACGCATCTTCGCCCTCACCGCGAACGATGCCCCAGATCAGGCGAAAACTCGGCGCATAATTACGCCGATCCGCACGAATGAGTTCATCCAGTTCCTGCGGAGAATACCATGCCCCAGAATCAATCTCGTCCGGATGCAACACGAGGTCGCCATTCCACTCGGTCCGGTATACCTGCACAAATTCTTCACCCGTTCGGTGGCAGGCCGGGTGCTTAAAGAGCAACTCCAGCTCATCACTGCCAGCGAGATAAATGCCCAATTCTTCGCCAATTTCTCGTACGGCGGCGATATCATAAGTTTCACCTGAGTCAACATGCCCGGAGGCGGACGTCGTCCAAACGCCTGGCATCTGGTCCTTGTTCATTGAGCGCTTTTGCAGGAACAATTTACCTTCGCTGTTCCACACCAGGATATGCACTGCCCGGTGACGCAGACCTTGGGCGTGAACCTCCGCACGGGGGGCTTGGCGGACGACGTGGTCGTTTTCGTCCACGACGTCAAAGATTTCAGTGGCAGGGACTTGCATAGTTCAACTAAAGGATAATGAGGAAACAAGAATTGTTCCAACGTCCGGCATTTTCGCAAATAAATGGCCACAAAATGCCAGTCGTAGGGGTGTCGGTTTGCCGAAGCAAAGGGGTAAGCGCTGTTTCTAGTCTGTATAAGCACAGTGGCGAGTTTAAACTTGCCTCGCACCGACACCGGGGCAACCATTGCCATTTGATCTATTTTTGCTATGGAAGTTATTAGAGCTGATAGCGCAGGTTTCTGCTGGGGAGTCGAGCGCGCCATTGATATTGCTGCCAAATTTGCGGCAGAAGGCAAACGCCCCGTCTACACCGACGGCCCCCTCATCCACAACAAGCAGATGATGGAACGCCTCGAAGCGACCGGCATCAAGGAAGTCGGCGACTACCAGAGCAAGACCCAGCTCAGCGTTTCCGACGAAGACCGCGAACATGGCGTGCTCGTCGTCCGCGCACACGGCATTTCCCCGGATCGCCGCGATTACCTGAAAAGCCTCGGTATGAGCTTTAAGGATGCGACCTGCCCGGACGTCGGCATCATCGCCGGCAAGATCAAGATGCACTCCCGTAAGGGCTTCGACACCGTCATTTTCGGTGATCCCAAGCACCCGGAAGTCATGGGCCTCATGGGCTACACCGAAGGCCGTGGCCACGTCGTCAAGAACGAGGAAGACATCCGCGCCCTGCCCGATTCCATTGGCCCACAGGTCTGCATGGTTTCGCAGTCCACGATGTTTACCGACGAGTTTGAACGCCTTTCCAACATCCTCAAGGAGCGCTTCCCCGAAGCCAAGGTCTTCGATACCATTTGCGGTGCTACTAAAGAACGCCAGAGCGATATTCACGTTTTGCGCGAAAACGGTGCCGAAGCCATCATTGTCGTCGGCGGCCGCCACAGCGCCAATACCAAAAAGCTCGCGGCACTCGTCGAGAAGTCTGGCCTGCCCGCCTATCATGTCGAAACAGCTAACGAGCTCGACTTCAACCACTTGCGCGACAACTACAACAAAGTTGGCGTGACGGCTGGTGCCTCGACTCCCGAGTTCCTGATCAAGGAAGTCGTCGAGAAGCTACAAACGGCATAGTCCCTGCGGCGTAATGCCGCGGGTATATTTCAAGGAACACCAGAGCCCGGGGCTTGTAATTCCGGGAAATTTCCTGTATCGCTGAGCGATTCTGTTTAACGCTGTTTTTTGAGGAGCTATGTCTGATTTCGATATTGCGCGCCTTGTCGCAGAGCGGGCGGGTGAAAACTACGATCTGCACGACCAACACGTAAACCGCACCCTGGTGAAGGTTTTGCGTACGATTGGTTTCGACCAAACCTACACCAGTGCGCGCGGGTCTTACCTGTTTGATGCCGAGGGCAACGACTACCTCGACTTCCTCAGCGGTTACGGCGTTTACAATATTGGTCGCAACCACCCGTTGGTGGCCAAGACCATCCGCGATGTGCTCGACATGGACCTCGCCAACATGGTCCAGATGGACTGCGCGCTACTCAGTGGCCTGCTCGCGGAAAAACTCGTCGAAATCACCCCGCCCCACCTCGATGCCGTGTTCTTCGGCAACTCCGGCACCGAAGTGGTCGAAGGCGCATTCAAATTTGCCCGCGCCGCCACGGGGCGCACCCGCATCATCTCCCTTAGTGGAGCCTACCATGGACTCACCTACGGAGCGCTCTCGGCAACGAATAACGGCAATTTCCAGGACGGCTTTGGCCCGCTCCTCCCCGGTGTCGAAAAGATTGCCCACGGCGACCTCAACGAACTCGAAGACAAGCTCAAGGCGGGTGACGTCGCGGCGTTCATTGCGGAGCCCGTGCAGGGCAAAGGCGTGTATTTCCCAACCGACGATTTCTTCGTCCAGGCGCAGAATCTCTGCCGTCAATACGGCGCGCTGTTCATCATGGACGAGGTTCAGACCGGCCTCGGACGCACGGGCAAAATGTGGGCCTTCGAGCATTGGAATCTCGAACCGGACATCATCACGGTGGCCAAGGCCCTTTCCGGCGGCTACGTCCCGGCGGCAGCGTTCATCACCCGGCGCGAAATCCACCAAAAGGTTTACTCGCGCCTGGACCGCTGCGTCGTCCACTCAACCACTTTTGGCCGTAACAACCTCGCCATGGCTTGTGGCCTGGCGACGATCCATGTGCTGCGTCACGAGAAACTCGTGGAAAACGCCGCCTGGGCTGGCCAACTCCTCGAAGAGCGCCTGAAAGAAGTCCAGTCGCGTCACGAGCTGATCAAGGAAATCCGCGTCAAAGGCTGCATGATCGCCGTCGAATTCGGCGAACCCCGCTCCGTCAAGATGAGGCTCGCCTGGAAGGGCATCCACGCGGTCGACAAGGGCCTGTTCCCACAAATGGTCGTCACTCCGCTGATGAAGAAACACCGCGTGCTCACGCACGTTGCGGGGCACAACCTCGACATCGTCAAGGCCCTCCCACCGCTCATCATCGGCGAAACCGAGATCAACCGCTTTGTCAATGGACTGGACGACGTCCTGCAGGACTGCACCCGCTTGCCTGGCCCCATGTGGGACTTCGGCAAAAACCTCGTCCAAACCGCTATTAAACAGCGCAAATCCAAGCCCCTGGCCACTGCATAGCCGGAGAGAAGTCGGAAGCCCGACAGCCACAATCCTCAACGGACGAGTTTTGGAGTGCGGCGGCTCGACGCCGCTTTCACGTCACGCCAGCCAACACCCCGCGTCACACAAAAACTTCACGCAACACCC
>JBNNDZ010000459.1:0-2581 GCA_050285865.1 Puniceicoccales bacterium | reverse complement strand
GAGTGCCTGTTCGTGCTGGTATTCGATGGGGATGAGGTCGTCGGTGCGTCGACGGCGCTCCCGATGTCCGCGGAGGTGGACGACTTTGCGCGTCCGTTTGAGCTCATGGGCTACGATGTCGGCGACGTGTTTTATTTTGGTGAATCGGTTCTGCTGCCCGGCTATCGGGGGCAGGGGATTGGTCACCGTTTCTTTGACGAGCGTGAGGCATTTGCGCGGAAGTTGGGCCGTTTCGCACTGACGACTTTCTGCGCGGTGGAGCGTCCCGCTGACCACCCCCGGCGACCCGCGGAATATCGTCCCCACGATGCATTCTGGTCCAAGCGTGGCTACGTGAAACGTCCCGAGTTGCACACGACATTTGACTGGCAAGAAATCGGGGAGGCCGAGGAATCGCCTAAGAAAATGATCTTCTGGACGCGGGATTTGTAGGCGAGTTTTCGTTGGTTTTGTTAGTGCGGCGGCGCGACGCCATTTTCGCTCACTCCAGCTTGCGTTCTCTCGCTTAGTTTAAGCGGTGCCGCGCCGCTGCATGTCCAAACGGGTCCGCCTTTTGTTTAAAAATCCGGTAAATTCCCTATAAACAACGTGGGGGTTGGAATAAATTAGGGTGCCAAAGGTCTAATATCTCACAGGAGCGTTGCTTATTCGCGCTCTGCAACGACTGACCTAGAACTCCCATGGCCCGATTGATCCTGCTTTTCATGGCGTTGACGCTTGTGTCGACGGCCCATTCCGCCCGGTTGGAATTTCTTCCCGGGGCGCACCGCATTCACTGGGACGCCGACGAGGGCGTGGTTTACCTCATTGAGCAATCCGACGATCTGCGCGAATGGCAGGCCGTGGGGCCGATCTTTGTCGGGGCCGACGAGGCCCGCCACTTCGATGCCGCTTTGGGCGACTCGAGCAACCGCTTTTACCGGCTCCTGCAGGTGCCTGCGGGCAACGTGGTGGGCTCGCCCACCGATGGGCAGCGTCCGGCTTATTTGGCCTGGGCAAGTGAGCAGCCCGACGGCTCGGTGCGGATGGAATTCTACGCACTGCAGGAAACGGATTTCGCCGATGTGCACTACCGGATCAATGGCGATGATCAGCTAAATTACCGTCTCGATGGTGATGGCCCGCGCTGGTATCTCGATACCCCGCCGCTCAATGCTGACGACACGCTTACCTTTTACTTCACCTACGACGACGATGGCTCGGCGCGCGACACCGCGACGGCAACTTACACCGTAGGCGAGGGGGGCAACGGAAACCCGGGAGGTGGCGATAACGGCGGCGGTGGAACCAGCTATGAAGACGTTCTCCCGGAGCCCAACACCGCCGCTGACTACACGCATGGCATCACCTTTGCCAACGGGCAGGCAACCTTGCGGATTCGCCCAGGTGTGCATCCAGACAACATGCTGGTGAATTACCAGCGCAACGACGGCAATCGTGGTGCCTATCAAATGACGAAAAATGGCGACGAGTGGCAGTATTCTTTCACGGCAGAGGACGGCGATGAAATCACTTACGCGTTTCACTCGGTCGACCCCAACCACGTGCGCAGTGCGGACTTTTTCCGAACCATTGGCGAGGCGCGTGCGGACCGCGAGGAACCGCTGATCATCCTTGCCGCTGGGCGTTTCCGTGACCGCCACGAGAACGAGCTGCGCTTCGATTCATTTGTGGAGAACTACTTTGATTTCAGCTACTTCGGGCTCACTATCCACGATTACGGAGACGCGGTGGACGTGGTCTTTGATCCGGCTGAGCCGATGAACTTCGTCGACATCAAACTCTTCGATCGCGACACCCGTCCCCACGAGGAACGACCCCTTGGCGAGCGCGCGGACTTCGCGCAGGCCATCCGCATGTTCCCCGTCGATGGGAAATTCTACTGGCGCGCCGACAATCTGGAGCCGGGGCAATTTGTGGACTTGGAATTCACGCTCCAGCGAACGCGCACCGGGCAGCAATACTATACGGCGATTTTCCGGTTCTACCTCGGCGATGGCGCGCTCGTCCAGCGCGTGGAGGCAGCCGAGGCACAAAGCGGCGGCGCGACGACGGTCGATGTCTATGCTGAGACGGAGTATTCCTACGCGCAAGCGGCGCACAATGCGTTGCCGAACACATTGCGCGACTTCCTGGATGGGAAAAATATTTTCGACCGCGAGTTCACGGCGGAGGACGGTCTGGGGCCGCTTTACAATGGGCGTTCGTGCTTCGAGTGCCACGTCAACGACGGCTCGGCTCGCCCGCCGGAAAACTTCGGCGACATGCTGGAGGGCATGGTCTTTCATTTGGCTGAACCGGTTACCGGCGGTGGCCAGCAGCCGCACCCGGACTACGGCGTTCAGTTGCAGGACCGCGCCATCGACGGCTCATTCCCGGAAGGCCGGGGGCAGGTGAGCTACACCGAGGTTCCGGGGCAGTTTGACGACGGGCAAAGCTACTCACTGGCCCAGCCGACTTATACGTTCTCGGGCTTGCAGGGGCCAACGTTCCGCACCGCCGTCACCTCGCCGCGCGTCGCACCTAAGATCATCGGTTTGGGCCTGCTGGAGGCGATTTCGCCCGCAACCATTGAAGCCTG
>JBNNDZ010000458.1:0-6349 GCA_050285865.1 Puniceicoccales bacterium | reverse complement strand
AGTCGGTCACTGGTTTTAAGGAATGACCGCGCTTTACTTTGTCACGCAAAGCAAGCAGTATATTGCGCGCAGGTTTATCATCTGGGAACAGCCGACCAGTATAGCGCGAGTAGGCGGCAGCGTCGTTAAAGTGGGTCCCCAGTCGCTGCGCTTCAACGGTAAGGAAGACCTGGGTCCAGAGGTTGCGGAATTGCTCGTTTTGTGCGGACAGGTCGAGACCACCTGGCGGGGGGTGGGGGCGTTGTTTGAAACTCACGCCGATGCCGTGCAAGTCGCGTATCTCTTCGGTGGCTAAAGGAACATCGAGACGTGAAAAGCGCTCACGACGCGTTTCGCAAAGGGCGTCGTGCTGGCCAGCCATGCAGAGCAGGGCGTCGCCCAGCGAAATCGCCAGCTTCATGTGCTGTCGAAAAATGAAGTCGGCGGCGTTAGCATCGTCTAGTTTGCTTCGCGCATAGAAAAGGCCCGAACCGCGGTTCCAAAGCAGGCGAGTTGCTTCGATTGGGGCAATAAGGGCGGGGTCCATTTTGCTCTTCCACTCGGCGAGGTAATCGGGGGTTCCGAGAACCATATGGTGCCCCATGATCAAGTCGTGGAACATCATAGAGCGTTCCGCGCCTTGCAATTTGCTGGGATGCAGGCAGGTGACTTCCACATCGATGCCCAGTGCTTGGCTTTCCTCTTTTTCAAACGCATGGACTTGCTTGATGAGTTCAGGGTCCTCCGGGGTTGGAGTGAACAAAAAGTAGTCCAGGTCGTTGTAGAAGGATGGTTGATCGTTTTCTATATAGACACCGCCTTCGCCACGACCATAGCCGCCACCCAGAATCAATGCCTCGATGGGGGCGCTGCTTTGGGAAAAGCATGCCCTGGCACGATCGAAATGATCGTCCATTCGTTTCAACAGAGCTGGAAACGTTCCGTTGAAATACTGGGCCATGAATTAGCCTTCTATAGTAAAGACAGTGTTTAGGCGGAGGAGCTCGATGACGCTCAATACTTCTGGGTGTAATTGAGAAAGCACCAGAGGGCGAACGTCGGGTTGGAGGCTGTTGTTCAAATGAAGCAAAGCACCGAGCCCGGAACTGTCGATAAACTCCAGTTTGGAGCATTCTACGATTACTTTACCGCTATGAGGTAATGACAGCTGTGCGACGTCTTGTTTGAATTCTGCGGCGTTTGCGGCCTCAAGATGGGAGACCCGTAGGGAAATCGCTAAAGCCTCTTTTTGCTGATTGGTTTCAAAAGTGGGCATTGTAAGTGTATTGGGTAATTCTATCCATAATTCAGCATTCTTTCCTTGGCATTGCAAGCTTGGAGATGTTAACTGAAAAACAGGAGACATCGATATGTCTGATAAACCTATTCATACCCCTGCGAATGACTTCTGGTCGAGTATTGAAGGCAAGAAGGAGTTGGATGTTTGGCGGAAGAAGATGCGTCGGAAAATATCGGTTTGGCGTATGACGATTGCTTTGAGCGAGTGGAGCAAGCGTTTGCTGGACATTGTTGGGGCGGGATGCGCTCTGATCGCGTTTTCGCCAATATTCGCGATCACGGCTTTATTAATCAAACTGGAGGACCGCGGGCCGGTCTTTTTTTCACAAACGCGGGTGGGGGAAGCAGGCCGGGCATTTCAGTGTTTCAAGTTTCGCTCAATGGTCGTCAATGCTGACCAGATTAAGCATCAGTTGGCTGAGCAAAATCAACACGAGGCCGGGGTGACTTTTAAGATGAAGGATGACCCGCGCATTACCAAAGTGGGTAAATATATCCGCAAGCTGTCCATTGATGAGTTCCCACAGTTTTATAATGTGTTACGTGGGGACATGTCACTGGTGGGGCCCCGCCCGCCGGTGCCCAAAGAAGTCGCGGAATACAAAGCGTTTCACTTGCGCCGGTTAATGGCCAAGCCGGGCATCACCTGCCTTTGGCAAATTGGTGGACGTGCGGATATCGATTTCGAAGGCCAAGTGCGGCTTGATCTTGAGTACATCACTTCGCAAAATTTGAAGCAGGATCTGTTGATTTTAATAAAGACAGTTCCAGCAGTCGTACTTGGAAAGGGTGCCTATTAATTCATGACTGCGCGGCTTGATCAGGCGGAAATTCTCACGTTGGTCTGTCCAGATTGGCGAGAGCTTGAGCACCCACTTCGTATACCGGATCCTTTTGCGCTTTGGCCCGTAGGGGACCAGGCCATTTTGTTTCACTGGTTTGATTACGCGCTGGATAACGGCTACAAGCACGTGCGGGTGCTCGTTGCTGATCGCCCGGATCGCGTTCGCCAAGCCGTGCGGCAAGCCACACTCTGGCCAATCGTGTTGGAGGTGGTGACGGTTTCCAAAGTCACTTCGGATGATGGCATGCTGGTCAATACGCTGCCGGGAGGCGTGGTGCCGCCCGAGTTCAATGGTGAATGGGATGTGATTTCACATTGGCGGGCGATTGAGAATGACTGGCTCGCATCGATGAATTCCTCTGCTTTAGAAATGAATCTTTCGGTGGGGCGCCTTTGCCGAATTCACCCGACGGCAAAGTTAATCCCTCCATACTTCATCGGTGACTATGTTGCCATTGGACCAGAGGCGGTTATTGGTCCAAATGCCGTAGTCGGGAGTGGATGCCTGGTGGCGGAAAACACCATTGTCCGCGAATCCCGGTTGATGCCGCACAGTTTCCTTGGTGCACACCTGACGATGGAAAACAGTGTCTTGTTTGGTGGTGTTCTCTTTAATGAGAAGAATCAGGCCCGGGTGGAACGAATGGAGTCGTTTATCGCTGATACCACCCTGGCCCCAAATGACAAGGTGTCGTGGGGGGAGCGCTTAACTGCGTTGGGCTGGTGGCTGCGTTTCCGCTTCAAGCTTTGTTTGGGCGCTCCCATGAAGTCATCCAAAGTGACTTTAAACGGCAAACAATACCTTTCGCAAGCGCGTGCACCATTGTGGTTGAAGCGGTTGCCGCACCTGTGGGAGGTTGCCTGTGGGCGGATGCGGTTATTTGGCCCGTTGCCCCGCTCCGAAGAAGAACTGGAGCAACTGCCTGCCGAATGGCAATCGATTTTGCGCGAAGCTACTCCCGGGGCCATTGCCTACAGTGACTGCCTGGGCATTCACGATACGACTGATCCCTCTGAGGCGCTTCACGCGGTCTATCAAGTCACACACGAGCAACAGACACGGGCTCAGTGTGATCGTTTTCTACAACAGTTAACCCATCACGAAGGAATTCAATGAAAGGAATGGTATTCACGGAGCTTCTCGACATGGTTGAGGATAAGTTCGGCATCGATATGGTCGATTCGGTTCTGGCGGACGCTGATTTACCCGTATCCAAAGGTGCTTATACGGCAGTCGGGACATATCCGCATGAGGAGATTGTTTCCATTGTGATGCAACTGAGTAAGCACAGTGGGATTGCTCCGGACGAGTTACTGAAAGTTTACGGGGAGCATCTATTTGCGCGTTTTCACCAAGGCTATCCGCATTTCTTTGCTGGGGCAAAAGACACGTTCGGTTTCCTGGAAAATATCGATGGCTATATCCACGTTGAAGTGCGCAAACTATATCCTGACGCCGAATTGCCAGAGTTCAGTTGTGAACGCGTCGATGGTAAGTTGAAAATGGTCTATACTTCCAGCCGCCATATGGAGGATTTTGCGGAAGGTTTGATCCGTGGATGCTTAAAACATTTTAACGAAGAAGGAAAAATTTCCCGTGAATCTATCAATGAAGATACATCGATCTTCTGGGTCGAGCGTGTTTGATTGGTATGAGTGACGAAATCGAAAAGTGGAAGCGACGTTACGAGCGGGAACGCAATTCCCGCAAGGAGGCGGAGCGTTTACTTGAAGAGAAGGCATATACACTTTTCGAAAAAAATCAGGAGCTTGCAAAACTCAGTGATCAATTAGCGAGAACGGTTGAGCGCCGTACCGAGGAACTGCGCTATTCTGAGTCAAAGCTTCGGGAGGAAGAGGCACGGCTCACGTCCTTGGCCCAGACATTTCCCGGGGTTATTTTCCAATGGTATCAGCGCGAGAATGGAGAGTTCGGACTCTATTACATGAGTGCGCGAGTCGAGGAGATCTTTGGTTTCAGTGCCGAAGCCGCCATCGCGGATCCGAAGGTGATCCCGTTCCATCCTGCCGATATTGCGGATTGGCGAAAGTCCATTGATGATTCGCTGAAGACGATGTCGGATTGGCGTTTTACGGGACGAATGATTATGCCGTCCGGTGATGTCAAATGGTGGCAGGGAGACAGTAAGCCTCTTCGAGTTTCGCCCAACGAAGTGGTTTTTAATGGGGTAATGTTGGACATTACCCATCAAAAAAAGGCGGAAGAAGAGATCCGGCGACTATCGCTAGTTGCGAGCAAAACGATCAATGGTGTTGTCATTACGGACCCGGGGGGCCGAACGGTCTGGGTAAATGAAGCCTTTGAGAAAATTACAGGTTATGCGTTGAGCGAGTTGAAAGGTCGCAAGCCAGGCGATGTGCTCCAGGGCCCGATGACAAACAATGAGACCGTTGCCATGATCGGTGAGAAACTTAAGCAAGGGGAGCCGCTGACCGCAGAATTGCTCAATTATCATAAGAACGGTGATACGTATTGGCTACGTTTGGACATCAATCCGCTCTTTGATTCGAACGGTAATTTGGCGTCATTCGTCGGCATCGAAACGGATATCACCAAGCAAAAAGAAACCGAAACGGCACTGAAGCTTGCTAGTCAGCATGCGCGCGAAGCCGCGGAAGAAGCCAACCGGGCGAATCAGGCCAAGAGTCGCTTCCTGGCCAGCATGAGCCACGAGATTCGCACGCCGCTCAATGGTGTGCTTGGCTACACGCAGGTCCTGAATATGCGGGATGATTTGCCCGAGGATGCCGCCAAAATGATCAGCTCAATTGGACGCAGTGGTGAGCATTTGTTGCAGTTGATTAATGATATTTTGGACCTGTCGAAAATCGAAGCCGGCAAATTTCAACTGAATGACGAGGACGTCTCCCTGCAGGACATTTTGCGGGATTTGCAGGACATGTTCCAACCGAATGCCGAACTGAAAGGAATCGCTTATTCGGTGCAGGCTTGGGATTTTGACCAGGATCACGCACTGGAAACGCCTTTCTTTTTCCAGGCAGACGAACGTGCAGTGCGGCAAGTGTTGGTCAACCTCGTGGGCAACGCGGTCAAGTTTACCAAGACGGGCTCGGTTGCGCTTAAGGGAGGTCCGGATGACGGGGCTTTGCGTTTTACGGTCACCGATTCGGGCCCGGGCATTGCGGCAGAGGATCAGCATCGAATCTTCGAATCCTTTGAGCAGTCCAGCGCCAAGGAAAAGACCGTGGAAGGGACCGGTTTGGGCTTACCGATTTGCCGCAAGCTGGTGGAGCTGATGGAGGGAAGTATGTACCTCGATTCAGTGGTCGGCGAAGGTTCGGTATTTTGGTTCAACATTCCATACCTGGCTCCCAAAGAAGACCATTCGCACTATGTGCCTCGCTTGACGCAGAGTCAGGGTAAATTCTCGGAGCAAAAGTATGTCCTTGTTGTGGATGACGACGAGAATAGTCGCCGGGTGACGGCCGAACTCCTGGCGGTGGCGGGTATGCGCGTCGCATCGGCATCCGGAGGCCGGGAAGGGCTCGAGCTCATGGCGCGTGAACTACCGGATTTAGTCGCGAGTGATTTGCTCATGCCGGAGATGGACGGCTTTGAATTCTGCCAGCATATCAAAGGTGACCCAACCTTGATGCACGTGCCCGTTGTCGCAGTTTCTGCCAGCGTTATGCAGGACAAGGAGAATGCCGCGCGGCTCAAGCCGTTCTCCGAGTTTGTCGCCAAGCCAGTGAAGGCAGGGGACCTTTACCAAAAAGTCGGGCAAGTTTTAGGAATTACCTGGGAAGCCACCGAACTTAAGCCGAAGGAAGAACAGACAAAGCCGTCGACGCCTGTCGCGGTTAAATTGCCCGATGAATCCACGCTAAAGCGACTCCTCCTCCTTGCTGAGGAAGGGGACATTTTGAGTCTGCAGGAAACCGTCGAAAGCATGGCCGAAGCGGATCCGGATTGCGGTGAGTTTTATGGACGACTTCGTGACCTCGCCGCCCAGTTCCAAAGCCAGGCTTTGGAAGACCTGCTCAATGACTCGATCAACAATCTAACGCAATAATCCATGGAACCCGCCACATCTCCCACATTGCTGGTTGTCGACGATAACCCGACAAATCTGGCCGTAGTTTGTGCGCACCTGACGAAGCGTGGTTACCGCATGCTTACCGCCGAAAATGCCAACAGTGCGCTCCGGCGACTCGACCGCGTGCAGCCGGATCTGATGCTGCTCG
>JBNNDZ010000457.1:0-7873 GCA_050285865.1 Puniceicoccales bacterium | reverse complement strand
CCGATCTATATCGAAGCGTCCGGTGTTGATTATGGCCCGTGGCTCAACGTTCCCAAAGGCGGATTCGATCAACATGGCCTGACTATTGAGTGCTTTGATGCCCGAGATGATTCTCGCTCGGGTCGCTTCATCGACGGAATCGATTTTGTTTAGTAGGATAACATCGGCGAACTCAATTTGATCAACGAGCAGGTCGATAATACTGCGCTCGTCCTCGGGGCCAATTTCTTGGCCGCGATCACGTAGCTTTTCAGGCGAGCCAAAGTCGCGTTCGAAATTGGCGGCGTCAACGACTGTCACCATCGTGTCGAGTCGTGCGATATCTTCCAGACTGAACCCAGCTTCACTACGAAAGAAAAAGGTTTCTGCGACTGGCATTGGCTCGGAGACGCCAGTGGACTCAATCAACAGATAGTCAAACTTGCCCTCGTGGGCCAACCGCCGGACTTCTTCGAGGAGGTCATCGCGCAGGGTGCAGCAGATACATCCATTACTCATTTCAACGAGTCTTTCTTCCTTGCGACTCAACTCCGCGCCACCCTCCGCGACGAGTTGCGCGTCGATATTGACCTCGCTCATGTCGTTGACAATCACCGCAACTTTGAGTCCCTCGCGGTTATTGAGGACGTGATTGAGGACGGTGGTTTTGCCAGCGCCGAGAAATCCTGATAGGACGGTTACGGGTAGTTTTCGTTTGGTAGACATGCTAAATTTAGTTTGCGAAGGAAATGAAGAGCGCGCCGCCCCAGGCGATGCAGAGAGAAAAAAGGACTGCGAAGCATGCCTGTCGCCCAACCATCTTGAGTGCAAAGCTGGGACGCATTTCCTTGGCGACCGTCAGGACCGTGACCAGGCAGGGCAGTAGGACACCGGCGAGATAAATAGCAGTCAGTATTTGGATGGGAGAGTCCAGTGGCATTTTCAAGGAATCCCAATTGCCGTCCAGTAAGGCGATCGCCAAGCCGTCTTTACGCACCGAGCCAAGCACAACTGCGAGTGCGGCTTCAGGTGGCAGATTGAAAACAGCCATAACTGGTGCTAGTATTTGGGATAACCAAGCTAATGCGCCAGACCATTGGAGCAGACCCGCGACAATGCATATGCCAGCGAAAATCGGCAGCGCCATAACCGTGAAATCGCGCAGGCTTTGCAGTGATTCTCGCAGCACGGCTTTCCAGTCCGGTGCACGCAGATTTCCCAGCGCCGGAAGTAACATTTTGTTCTGAGCCTTGCGGAACGCCCTTGGCGTGGTCAGCCGAAGATACGCTAGTGTCGTTATGGCGAGAACCGCCATGTAGATCGGGCCCATCCATGCCATGCCCGCAGCAGCGAAAACGGCTAGTGTTGCGGGAAGTTGATAGGAACATGCCGAGCCAAAAGAAATCGCTGACACACAGGCACCTCGCGAACAACTGGCGCACGAGCGAGTTGCAACCACCGCCGGCACGTTGCAACCAAATCCCATTACGACACGCACGAGATCGCGCCCGCCCAGTCCGAAGGGCTTGAGCCAGGGATGCAGCCCGTAGGAAAGGCGGTCGATTAACCCGGTGCTTTTATAAATCGCGATCAGCCCGGTGAAAATCAAGATCGTAGGCAACGCGTAGAGCAGCAAAAACGGAAACATCGCGACCACCCCGTAATCGCCGCCCAGCGTTGCGGCTAGAGGTGCGGGAATTTCGTTCAGCCAATCCAATAGTGGCCCGATGAATTCGCCCACGGAATCATATAAGCGGTCAGCAAGGGCATTGGCCTGAGTGACCGCGATCCACGCCGGGCCGAAAAGCAAAAGCAAGCTCAACGGCGCAAAGCCTACCACGCGTTCTAATAGCGTCCCGAAGGACTGGCGCTGCACCTCGCCAAACTCGGGCAGTATGTTTGCCTCACAATCGGGTAGGGGATTCGCCTCCATGACGGCTGTTCTTACATTCGCCAATTCGGTAGCATCCGGCGAGCGACTATCAAGCAATGTCACGGGGACGCCGAGCTTCTCTTCCCATGTCGCCAGAGTCGGTGCCATACTATTCGCTACCAATCGATCCCGAAAGGTGAGCGCGATGGCTACCTTCCGAGACCTAAGCAGTGGTAGTAATGCGGCCATTTCTTTACGTGCTCGATGAGCACGTAAAACGACCAATACTGATTCAGCAGAATTCAGCGCAGCGATTGCGTCCCGCACGGTATCGGCATCTGAATCGGTCACGATCCCGGGGGTATCGACCCAATCCCAAGAGGCGTCGTGATATCGCTCGCAACGTAAGGTTGTTCCTGCCAGCGCGGATGATTCGGCGAAGCGCCCGGTCAATGCCGAGAGCAGGCTGCTCTTGCCCACGCTTTCCAGACCAAGCACCACGACTGCCGGGCGTTTGGTCGTCGTTGATCCTTTCAGACTGCCGTTAACATCAGTTTTCATGTATACTTGCTAATTCCTCGACCTCGGATTCCACGGCACACTCGCAGTTGGTGCAGCACTCCAGGTCGTCCACCAGGAATCCACGGCGACGTAGCTCTTCGAGGTCTGGTTCGGGATACCCGAGGCGCCTTGCGACCGAACGGGCAATCACGCCGAAGCGTGCACGGAATTTGTAAATAAAGCAGAACTTCGAATTTTTTTGGATCAGCGAAGGCCCTGAGTAATAGATTCCGGGAAAGAGGGTCGATTCGTCCTCTTCAGTAAATTTAGGTTTCGAACCCTCCCACGCCCAAAGCTCCTTGATCGGTGTGAGTGCCGAATGAAATCCGGTGGCTGCAATGGGGCGGTGGTTCGAATGGAGAATCTTGCCGTCTTCAGTTTCGACAATGTAGCGCTTCGATAGGTAATCGACGCGAGCTACCGTAGAGTTACCAAGAAGCAGAAGTTTCTTGGGATGATTTCGCATGGTAGTTTGTAAACGCTCCCGCGTGTAGGGGCTCAGCACTTCGCTGGGGTCGGGGTTATCGACATTCCAAGGTTCTCCGCTGGAAACGACCACCGCTCGCTTGCCCAGTTGAACGAGATGGCAGGCCGCATCGATCCCGCTTTCGTAACCACCGATGATCAATGCCTCCTTGCCGGTAAAGTCGCTCCAGGTGCGAATATCGCTTGAGTGAGTGCAGTGCTCGGCCCCAGGATATGTCCCGGCTTTCGGCTGTGCGAATTCACCAGCCGCCCAGATGACTATCTGGGTGCGATGAGTTTTCTTGTTTGATTGAACAGAGTATCCGCCAGATATGAGCTGAATCTGCAAGACCCTTTCATTTTCTCGGACGTTCAGCTTGAAATGGTTCGCAACGGCGTGTAGGTAGTTCGCATACTGGTTGCCGCTCAAGTGCTCTTTCTGATAAAAATCAGCAGGGCTCGTGTCGGGTGTGATGGCATTAAGGTCCGTCTGAAAAAATGGATTCCCATGAAATGAAGGCGTGATGAGGCGCATCTCTTCGGGCCAATGCCGGAATGATGCACCGATTTCCTCGGCTTCTAGGAGTAGCACGTTTTCGACTCCTGCCTTATGCAGCGCGAAGGCGCAGCCTATCCCTGCCGGGCCCGCCCCGACGATGATTACATCAAAATCCATTTGGCATATAGTGAAAGTGACTTACACTAAGTCAATGTGAATCTTCTCTTCTCTCCATCATCGAAGAATTAGCCTCCCTCTGGTACGTCGATCGGATTTCAACTGTTATCGATAAACCTGATTCCTGGTGTTGTCTTGCCCTGAGACTGTGGCATAGCGAATTTGGTTGAAGCACTCGAAGTTTATGCAAGCTGATTACGGGTTCTGGTCAATCGAAGTGCCCCTTAGTCACACGCTCGTGATTCTAAAACTGTAGCTACTTTAGGGACATGCGATCCTGCATCGATGCGGTGAGATGGGATTTGCAGGAGTGACGGGCTAAGACATTTTGACAATAAAAGTAGTCTGAACGCAATTGACTGATACTCCCTATTTCATAGTCTACTGGAATGAATCGGTTTTGGTGGTTTTTGGGTGTTTGGGTTCTTGGAGGGGCAACGTCGCTGGCGGAGGACTATTTTGCTGTGCCTACCGTCTTTGAGACATGGCATGAGCAGGCCGACCGAGAGTATTCGCTCATCGGACCTCAAGGTTTCACTTTGGAAGATATCACCCTGGATGGGCTCGATGATGTCGTGCTATGGTGGCCAGAGGGCTACGTGACCTACAAGGAGCAGCTTGCTCCCGGAGTGTTTGGCGAATCGATCCCACTTCTAATCAACGAGCTGGGAACCCTGCGACCCGTTTTTGCAGACCTCGATGGTGACGGGTTGAAGGACGGGGTTGCCGTCACTGGAGCCCGCGGAACCATCTGGTGGGCCAAAAACCAAGGTGGCGGCGTCATGGGCCCAGTGATCGACATTGATATTCATACCAACGATTTCCGCTGGACTCGGGCCTATGCGGATGACGTCGCTGCCGGCGACCTTGATCAGGATGGTGATATAGACCTCGTTTGCGTATTCACCTATCCGAGTTCGATCAAGATCTATTGGAATGATGGAAATGCCTCCTTCGAAGAGGAAGTGCTCCCGCAGTCCGAAACCCACGAAATGGATCCGATCCGCGGCCTGAATGTGGTTGACCTGACGGGCGACGGCTGGCCTGAAATCCACGTTGAAGGATTAAAGGGGACGCAATCGTCCATGTCGTTTCGCCATTGGTTTTACCGAAACCTGACCGGCGGGGAGTTCGCGCTACAGCGTTATGTTACCAACTCCCGCCTGTATTCTCTTGGCGTTACTGCTGCACCAGGCTACTTAGGAGACGTAGACGGCGATGGGTTGATCGAAATAGTGACCAACGAATGGAAAACCGAAGACGGCTTACCCGGCTTGATCCGATATGACTGGAACGGCGGCTCCTTTTTTCGCACCCACTATGAGCCTTCCGTAGAGTTCCGTGAAATTCACCAGATTCCCGACCGCGCGGGTAACCGGCTTCCTCAGTTCCTTGGCGGACCCTACATCCCGTGGAACGCTACAAACACGAAGCCTGAGTATTACGGCCTAAATTTCTCCAATCGTGACTACGATTTTATCGACCTAGCCGCACATCTGCCCTTTGAGCCAGGACGTAACTATGTGTTTCGGGACTTCAATCTCGACGGTCGTGTGGACCTGTTGCAATTCCTTTATGGGCGGCTCAATCCCGGTGAAGTCGAGTTATTGCTGCTTACCAACCGCGAGCCCAGGCTCTTCCTCCCTGATTCCCGCATGGTGTTCGAAGAGGGCCTCCCGGCAGGTATTCCCGGCAACACCGCCTTCTTGAAAGTGCGGAAAGAGGCACCAGGAATTCCACTCTATGTCCGTTATTCGATGCGTGCCGGAACCGCAACCGACGGCGAAGACATGGTTCTGCGCGAAGGAACGATCAGCATCCCCGCATGGGAGCCCGAAGGCTTGATTCCACTCACAATTCGGGAGGACGGCGCCTTGGAGCCCGACGAAACCTTTTTCGTAGACATCGAAACCCCGGACGGCTGGGAAGCATTCAACACGACGACAGAGGTAACCATTGTCGATAGCACGGTGTCCCGCGTTACCATCGAAGAATCCGTCGAAACCAATGAAGAGGAGGGCGGTGCGACCCCGGTCATCATCAGCAAAAGCAATCTTTCGTCCGATGTTGAAGTGGACTTTCAGCTGATTTCAGACAGCGCGCTGCAAGGAAGTGATTTTGTCGCGGCCTCGGGAACGATTCGCCTCCCCGCCGGAACCACCAGCCATCAGCTCGACGTCGCCGTTATCGCCGACGGGCTAGACGAGCCCGACGGGGAACAGTTCCGGGTCGTGCTGAGTAATCCGCAGAACGCGGAAATCATCAACGATACGAGTGTGATTACCATTCAGGATAGCGACTACCTGACCGTCAGCACCAGTGTGCCGTTTCAGTTCTCCGAGGACAACGCCAACATTCCGGTGCGATTCCGCCTGAGCCACCCGTCGGTCAATACCGTCTACGTCAACTTCCGACTAGACTCCGACACGCTCACCGTTGCCCCGGACGGCGATATCGAACTGGTTAGCGGGGAACTGCAAGAGGTTGTCTTCACGCCCGGTCAGACCGAAGCCGTATTCAACCTCCCTATCGGGCAGGATGATCTCGCGGAGGAAACGGAAGGTTGTTTTCTGCAGATTGTCTCCGCGAGTAACGCCCAGGTCAGCGGACGGAGCGTTTGGCGGGTCGAGATTTTGGATGACGATACGCCCCAACTGACGCTATCGTCCACTCCGGTCAGCGAGAGCGAGGGGCTGGCCTTCGTTGTATTGGAACTGAGTAATCCGAGCGACCGGGAGGTCCGCGTATCAGTCGACCTGGCCGACTATGAGGCGCAGGCGGGTGAGGACTTCAGTCGGGACGGATTCCCGAAGGTCGTCGGTATTCGAGCAGGCAACCTCACTTCAAGCTTTACCATCGCCATCATTGATGACGGGCGCGTGGAGCCAAAAGAAGCCTTTTACGCAACCGTAGTCGACGTAATCGGTGCACGCCACGACGGTAGCAACCACCCGGTAGAAATCCTCGCCTCCGATGGTAGCAGCGGCCAGTGGTATGAGCCAGAATCTGACGTGGTCAACGCCGGTCAAAGCGTGGCTGCGTGGCGCAACACGATTGTGCTCGGGGCTCCAACTAGCGTGAATTCTGGCATGCTCGGGATGAGTGGCGGTTCCGACGACGGTGCGGTTGTTTCACTTAACATGGCGACGACTAGCGAGAGTTGGGCATCCGGTGTGGATTTCGGTAACGGCCATTCCCATTCGGGCTTTGGGGGCGCAGGCCTCGCCACAAACGGGCGCATCGTCGCGGTGGGCGAAACCGACTTTAATACCGAGACGCTGAACTTTATCGGCGCGGTGCACCTCTTCGATGCGGACTCCGGGGATTACCGAACCACCCTCACCCCTAGTCAAATGCAACAAGCAACGAACTTCGGTGGTGAAGTCGAAATCTGTGGCCGGTTCCTCGTCACCAGCGCCCCAAACGAAATAGATGTTGGTTCCGGCGGAATGCCCGGCTTGCCTGGGATAGGCCCAAGCGGTGTAATCTATGTATTCGATTGGGAAACCGAAACGGAAATCGCCCGCATCGCAGCCCCGGATGACGGTCACCCGGGTGTCTTTGGCCAAAGTCTCGCGCTGAATTCACAATACCTTGTGGTCGGTAGCCCGACCGATCAGTTTGGTATGACTTCAGGCCGCGTCTACGTTTACGATACGGTCAGCCAAGCCTATCTGTATAGTATTAGCCCGCCAGATGGTGGCTTTGGCGGTGACCGCTTTGGTGGCGCACTAGCCATTATTGGTAATCGACTCTTCGTGGGTGCCCCGAATTACACGCTGATTCCCAGCTCTCCGCAGCAAATGCAAACACGTTCGGGCGCGGTTTTTGCCTACACGTTAGGGGCGCAATCCGCGACGCTCGACTATGAAAAATTTCCTGATGAGCCCACCTATGGAGCCGAGTTTGGTTACCACCTCGCACTCTACGGATCAACTTTACTAGCCAGTGCGCCCGGCGAAACCGTTGACAACACCTTCGTTCAAGCAGGCGCAGTGTACGGTTTCGATGCCGATACGGGCGAAACGCTGCTACGCATCACCAGCCCATCTCCTCAAGGTGGGGCGGAATTTGGGCGCTCTTTTGATTTCTATGGCAGCGAGTTAGTGGTCGGCGTTCCGGGGCGTGGTATGCACGGCGGTGCCTATCGCTTCACGTTGGATCGTCCGGGCTACGATGGCTGGTTCGGTCGCCTGGCCGGTGCATGCGGTGAAGTTGCGATTAATGTATCTTCGGCAGGCCTACACCCGCTGGTTTTCTATGCACTGGGCGGCGACGAATCGGGAGAAGGGGCCAGTGAGCCCGTCGCCTCCGGTGGG